>CAHJWU010000022.1 GCA_903643085.1 Rhodospirillales bacterium | reverse complement strand
GGGCGCGCCTTCGCCCTGGTGGAGGCCGGCAGCTTCCCCGTGGAGCTGTCCGGCACGCTGGAGGAGCAGCGTTACAACCCGTTCGACGGCACGCTCGCCGGCTCGTTCAGCGGGCATCCGCACCGCGACCCGCGCACCGGCCAACACCACGCGATCGCCTATGATGGCAACATCTGGGACACGGTCCGCCACGTCGTGGTGGGCGAGGACGGCCGCGTGGTGCGCGACATGGCGGTGCCCGTGCAGCACGGGCCGTGCATACATGATTGCGGGCTGACCGCGCGCTTCGTCATCATCCTGGACCTCCCCGTCACCTTCTCGATGCGCGCGGTGCTCGGCGGCCACGTCTTCCCGTATCGCTGGAACCCGGCCCACCAGGCGCGGGTGGGGCTGCTGCCGCGCGACGGCGCCGGCGGTGACGTGATCTGGTGCGCGATGGAGCCGTGCTTCGCCTTCCATGTGGCCAACGCGTCCGACCGCGCGGACGGCCAGGTGGTGCTCGACGTGATCGCCTACGACACGATGTTCGCCTCCAGCCTGGGCGGGCTGGATGCGCTGGGCCGGTTCGAGCGCTGGATCGTGGACCCGGTCGCGCGCACCGTCACGCGCGCGGTGATCGACGCCACGCCGCAGGAGTTCCCCCGTATCGACGAGCGCCGCTTCGGCAAGGTCTACCGCTACGCCTACACGGTGTCCGTGCCGCCCGACGGCAACACGCAGCTTGCCGGCGCCACGCGGCTCTACAAGCACGACCTGCAGGCCGGCACGCGCGCGGTGCACGAGTTTGGCGACGGCCGCATCCCTGGCGAGTTCATCTTCGTGCCGGCGCATGCTGACGCGGAGGAGGACGAAGGCTGGCTTCTCGGCCTCGTCATCGACACGCGAGACGAGGCGACCGACTTGGTGATCCTGGACGCGCGCGCCTTTGCGTCGTCCGCTCTGGCGTCCGTGCGGTTGCCGCACAGGATACCCCCGGGCTTTCACGGCAACTGGTTTGCCGATCGGTGATCCGACACTGATCTGAGTCCGTTCGACATGCCGATGAACGATACCCGACGCAGAGGGATCATGGCTGACCCTTAGCAGAACTGTGTCAAGGCTACGGTTCGCAACGGCCTCACTGCCGCACAGGCGTGCAAGACGATGTCCGGATCACTGACCGCGTTAATGAAGCTGCAACAACGCTCGAGCATACTATCCTCCACCCGGGACTTTGACCCCATCCGTCTTTAAATTGTGTTGACACCGATCCAGAATATCAATATCTCTACGAAACAAGGTTTGCAAGTTTTGGGTTGCATCATGAACGCCTTACTGAGAGAGATGGCGTGAACAGAGAGCTTCAGGGTACCGGGAGCATGGTAGCTATCCTGCCACGCGTCCTCGCGCGTTTCTCGCTTGCGTGCCGGAAGCTTGGCGCCAGCCGCACTGCGCACGCGTTGCGCAATGCCAAACACGGCGTAGTGGCGCTTGAATTCGCCGTTCTATCAACCGTCTTCATGTCACTGATGCTTTTCGTATTCGAGATTTCCTATGACCAGTATTGTCAGGAGGCGCTCGATTGCGGGCTTAATCTTGCAGCAATCGAAGTCAGCACCGGCAATGCACAAAACATTCAGACCGCAAACCAGTTCATTACAACCTATCTGTGCCCCAACCTGACAGGTCTTCTGAGCTGCTCAACGAACGTTTTCGTCCGGATCCAGAACATCACCTTCACCGGCAGCGGTGACTTTCATAACGCGACGACAGGCCTAGTCCCGACCACAGGAAACGCACTCAATCTGGCCAGCTATGGCAACGGAAGCTTCTGCAACGCCGGCCCGAACCAGTTCTACCTGCTGAGCGCTGTCTATGTCGGGCCAAGCTTTGTCGGCATGCTGCTGAAGGGGCTGTTTACCCTGAGTTACGGCGGCCGGACCGTCCACGCCTCGGCCAGCAGCGTGGCGTTCGCCACAGAGTACTTTTCAGTGACTCCTGCTTCCGGCTCTACGCCGCCTTTGCCGCAATGCTCAGTATCGCCGACGATCGTAAGTTGACACATAACCTGACATGGCCGGCGAGGAAGGCAGGGTCCGCCGGGGCGCCACCCCGGCGTCGCGCCCCCGAAACGGCCGCAATTGCCTCGATAGAGTTCGCCTTGATAGCGCCTGTCCTGCTGATGCTGGTCATCGGGGGTTTCGACATCTCGCGGGCCATGCTGCTTTGGCAGCAGGTCTGGCTCGCCGCGCACAACATCTCGCTTTCGGCCACCACCATCGCCGTTCAGACGAACAAGACCTCCACACTAACCCCGAGCCAGGCGCAACAGGCAATGTCTATCGTCTATGCCGCCATGCCGACTGTACGCAACGGGGCAGCTTCCGGCGTGCGGTCGGTCACGCTGACCTCGGTTGATTACGTGCCGGTGGCGAATTGCACGCCGGTCACCGGAAGCACAAACTGCTACGCTGCGAGCGTGGTCTGGAGCGTCACTTATGGCGGGGGCGGGCAGGCGGGGTGGTCGCCGATGACACGATCCTGCGGCAACCTCGTGCAGATTCTACCTACGGCCAACCCGCCAACCGGCGTTTCCCAACTCGGCTATGTGACGACCCTGAACGTCACTAACCCGGACCCTTCAATCATCGCCGACGTTCACTACCAGTTCACGCCGCTACCCTTTGACCTGTTCCTAAGAAGGCGGGATTTCTGGGCAACGGCGATCTTCTCCACGCGTACCGGGGCCACGGCTTCCGTTACCACCCAATATGCGACGTATACGGGGACTGACGGTACGGGGACCTGCCCAGGTTTCCAGTCAGGCTATTTCTGATGGGGTGCGGAACCGGACAACTCCTGAACAGGCCAGCAAAGCCGCGTTACGGACAGAGAGATGTGACATGACCCACAGTCTTTTCAATCGTACTCTGGCCTCCGCTAGGCGACGCAATAGCTCCGGTGCGGTCACTATCCTATTCGCCACCGCAATCGTGCCGCTCACATTGTGTGTCGGCTTGGCGGTCGATTACGGGTTCTACATTCAGGCGCTTGCCCAAACCACGATGGCGGCGGATGCCGCGGCCATTCATGCCGTCCGCATCGCCGTCACCAGCTTCAACGCCGGTGCCACTGCCACTTCGGCAGGGGCCACGGGCGGCAACGCCGGTCAGCAATGGTTTCTCGCACAACTCGGCACCCTGGTTACCGGGACGGCGCCGATCGGCAGCGTCAGCGTGGCCCCTGCCAACGCGACGGCAAACTGCCCTCAAACTCCTTGTGTCGGCTATACCCCTTCGACCGGTACCTTCAGCACCCAGGTCACCTATACGGTGAGGGTGCCGACGCATTTTGGCGGCATCGTCCACGTACCGTTCTGGACGAGCCAATTCGTTGCGGCCGCCGCTGAAACTGCGAACGCCTTTGTCGAAGTGGACATGATCCTCGACACATCGGCTTCCATGTCGATCGGCACGACACCCGCGGACATGCTTGCGATCGAGCAGCTCAGCGTATGCATGCCTACAGCGATCGCCAGCCGATATCTGGCGACCGGCGCTCAGGCAGAAGTCTTTCAATTCAACTACAGCTCAGCGAATGTCGGATATGCACCCAACAACATAATACCGACGCCTACCAAATACACTGCGGGCGCCTGTGACCCGGCTTTCGACGGCATGTCTGCGCTTTGCACGCCGACGGCACTACTCATTCCACAAGGCACCAGCGTTCCCGGAGCGCAGAACATAAACAATTACGGATTTTGTCCGACCGGCTACGGCGTGCCTGACAGCAGTACCAAGGCTGGCCCCAACGGAACCACTCAGCCAAACCCAAAAACTGATCCGGGAAACAACAACGCCGTTGCGAACTTGCCGGTGCCGACATGCTCGCTCTCGTGTCACGACGATGCTAATGCCACAGCGTCCAACCCCACTGATCTATACGGCCTGGTCGGGGCTGCTAATAAGGCGGGAGCGTCTCCTCCTATCTCGATCCGCCTTGATGTGGTCACTCAAGCAGCTGCTTCTGTCATTCAGGACCTCATCGACAAGGAAGCCCAGTTGGGGCTGCCGAACCAGTTCAGCGTCGGTGTGTATGAAATCAACAGCAGCTATGGCAAGCAGGACTACCCAGTTCCGGGCGGCGCTTTTGTGGAGGCCGGGACCGACCTGCAAGCTGCCCAAACGATCACCGCCGCTATCAAACCAACAAACAATTCAACCGACTTTGACGATTTGCTGAAACTGTTCGCGGCGTATGTGACACCCAGCGGAACGGGCGGAACGGCAGCAACACCCAGGAAGAACATCTTCCTCGTTACAGACGGTCTGCAGGACTCGCTGCGTGGCGGTCCATCCGGACCACGCTGGACCACCATCTCGGTCTCGAATTGCACGACGCTGAAGAACATGGGCTTCAACATCTTCGTCCTCTACACGCCTTACTATGCCTTGCCGCACTACCAGTATTTGCATCAAGGTATTCTGCAATTAGCCGAGCCGCTGAACAACAGTCCCATCACGGCCGCGCTCTCCGCCTGTGCGACGAACACCAGCCAATTTTTTCAGGCTGCCAGCCAAGCCGACATCAACAGCGCGATGACAACGATGCTTAACCTTGCGCTCAACCAGCCGGCGACGATCACGCATTGAGAACGCACCGCGGCAGTTCCGGACGCAACGGTCGCGTGCTGCCCGTTGTCCTTATCCGGCTTCCGGCAGCCGCGTCTTCGGCCGCCGACCCGGCCAGGCGGTCACATGCCCCTCCAGCGCCCCGGCGCGCCGCTCGTCTATCGTGCGCCCGCGCACCGAAACGCCCGCTCTGTGCACCGTCTCCAGATCGCCGGACACCAGCGGATGCCACCACGCCAGCCCGCGCCCCTCGGCCACCCGCCGGTACGCGCAGGACGGCGGCAGCCAGTCGATCTCCGCCAGCGCCTCCGGTGTCAGCTGGACGCAATCCGGCACACGCACGCGGCGGCGCGGATAATCCCGGCACTGGCACGTGGTGCCGTCAAGCAGCCGGCAGGCGACGTTGGTCCAGCCGATCTCGCCGGTGTCGTCGTCGCGCAGCTTGTGCAGGCAGCACCGCCCGCACCCGTCGCACAGCGACTCCCACTCCGCCTGGTCCATCTGCTCGAGTGTCTTGGTCTTCCAGAACGGCGTCATGGCGCCATTCGGCATCCCCGGCAGCGAAAGGCAAGCGCTTCCTGCGGCCCGGCTCCTTGGCCGGCCGCCGGCAGAGACAGCAGCACCACCGGCGCACGTGCTGCCGCGCATTGCGGCAGGCGGCCTACTCCGGGTACACGCTGGCGCCCACGCCCGCAAGGAAGCCCACCTCCATGCCGCACATCACCTACGTCGCCCATGACGGCGCCAGCACCACCGTGGACGTCAGCGCCGGCATGAGCGTCATGCGCGCGGCGGTGATGAACGCCGTGCCAGGCATAGATGCGGAATGCGGCGGCGCCTGCGCCTGCGCCACCTGCCACGTCGTGATCGATCCCGACTGGGCCGCGCGCCTGCCGCCGCCGGCGCAGATGGAAGCCGACACGCTGGAACTCGTGGGAGACCCGCAGGCGAACTCCCGGCTCTCCTGCCAGATCACGCTGACGGACGCGCTGGACGGGCTGGTGGTGCACACCCCGGCCAGCCAGGGGTAGTAAGGCGGCAGCCGGGCGGCGGGCCGGCTGCGTTCTCGGAACCGCTCAGGTTGAGTAGGTCCGACGCGCCTGTGAACGTCAGGGTGACCGCGCTGCGAAGCCAGCGCGCATCGAGAGTCACACCCCGTAAGGCAAGGCCTTCTTCGAAAAGGCGCGTCTTGGCGAAGCGCGCCTGACGGAGACGAACGTTTTGGTCCCCTGTCAAAAGGGACCGCCTGACGTCACCCTCAAAGCGCCTTGGCGTAACCAGACACGTGCGCTCCCCCGGGTGCGCAGCGTAGAACTTTCGCGCTGCTGTTTGAGAAACGGCCTCGCCTCATCCGTCAGTTCCGCATGCGCACGCCAAGCACGAACCCGAACAGCCCGAGCAGCACCGTCCCTGCCACCGTCTGCAGGCTGGAAATGAGCACGCCCAGCTGGCCGGCCGGCCGCAGCGCCACCTCGCCTGTGCCCACGGACGTCATCGAATCCAGGCTGAACAGCATGTAATCGATGACGTTGAGGTGCAGGTGGCCGGCCTCGCGCGCCGCCAGGCTACCTGTCAGCCAGTACACCACGCAGCAGCCGAGCCACACGATGGCGAGCGCGCGCAGGATGCGTGTCAGGCTCTCGCCGTAGTCGCACAGCCATTCGGCCGCCAGGTCGCTGACCCAGTGCAGGCCGGCGGAGGCGGCGTCGGCCGGCGTGCCGTCGCGCAGGGCGGCGGCGGCCTCCGCGAAATGCAGGTGCTTGCCCATCCGGCGCCGCCTGCGAAACGCCCAGCTCGCATCCTGTGCGTTGCCGAGCGTGCGGAAGTTCTGCTCCAGCACGATGTAGCCTTCCACCGCGGCCGCATACGCGCCGGTCACCTCCTCGCCGATGGCGCCGCCCAACTGGTGCGCGCGGAACCGGGTGCGTTCCAGCCAGGCGCCGGCAAAACGCGCATGGGTCATGTCGCAGCCTGTCAGCACCACGTGCGGCAGCACGGCACCCGTGAAATTCACGCCCGAGAGGTTCGCCCCCTCCAGCATCGCGTCGCGCAGCACGGCACCGTGCAGATTGGCGCCCGAGAGATCCGCCCGGCGCAGGCGCGCGCCGGTCAGGTCCGCGCCGGTCAGGTCTGCGCCAGACAGCTTCACCTCGTCGAGCAGCACGCCACGCAGGCAGGCGCGTTG
The DNA here is from genome assembly GCA_903643085.1 of Rhodospirillales bacterium. Classification (GTDB taxonomy): domain Bacteria; phylum Pseudomonadota; class Alphaproteobacteria; order Acetobacterales; family Acetobacteraceae; genus BOG-908. Next base: position 12,399 of record CAHJWU010000022.1, on the reverse strand, counting down.
CGCCACCACGTCCGTGAGCTGCGCGCCCCACAGATCCGCGCCCGACAGGTCCGCCCCGTCCATGACCGCGCCGGTGAAGTCGGCAAAACGCAGGCGCGCGCCCGGCAGCCTTACGTCCTCGAGCAGCGCGTCGGCGAAGCAGGCCTGGCCGGCATCCGCACTCCGTAGGCTGGCGCCCGCCAGGTCGGCGCCGCGGAACACCGCCTGCTCCAGCCGCGCGCCGTCCAGCACGATGCCGCTGCAGCCGGCGCCGGACAGGTCCGCCTGGGAGAGGTCGGCGCCGGAAAGGTTTGCATTGCGCAGGCTCGCACCCGCCAGCGGTGCGCCGCGTAAGTCCAACCCGGCCGCCTGCGCGCCGGGGCTGGATACGTCCGCCGCATCGAACGCCTCAGGTGCCGCACCAGCCGCGCCGCCGGGCTGGAACGCCTTCGCGAAGGCGCGAAGGGACGCGGTCGTGTCGTCTCCCGTCATGTCAGCCATCGGCGGGCGCCCCTCCTGTCCCGCGTCCCCGGCCTCCAGCCGTCGACTGAAATCGGCACCTGCGTTCAGGCATCCCCATGCGGCGTAAGCGCGCGCAACTTTCCCGCCAACTGACGCAGGTTGGTCTCGCCCTTGCTGAGCACACGGTCCGCACCGGACAGCCGCTTGCGCTCGCCGGCATCCAGGTCGCGCGCCGTCAGCACCACCACGGGTATGTCCGCACAGCCCGGCCGCAGCCGCAGTTCGTGCAGGAAGGTGAACCCGTCCATCACCGGCATGGTCAGGTCCAGCAGGATCAGCTGCGGCGTCGCGCGCGCCACCTGGGCCAGCGCCTCGCAGCCGTCGCCTGCCTCGCAGACCGTCCAGCCGTCGCGCTCCAGCACCGTGCGCAGCCGCTGCCGCGCGTCAGGATCGTCATCCACCACGAGTATCTCGCCCGCGTCGCCGCGGAACCGCTCCATCACCGTGCGCAGCCTGTCCCACTGCACCGGTTTCAGCACCGTGTCAGCCGCGCCGAGCGAGGCGCCGAGCGCCGGCTCGTTGACAAAGGTGACCATCACCACGGGGATCTTCGCCAGTTCCGGATCGGCCTTCAGCGTGCTGAGAACGGACCAGCCGTCCATCGACGGCATCATCACATCCAGCAGGATTGCGCGCGGGTGGGCGCTGCGCGCCATCTCCAGCCCGACGCGGCCGTCCGGCGCGGAGCGCACGGCAAAGCCCTCGCGCTCCAGAAACCGGGTCAGCAGGTCACGCTGCGCGTTGTCGTCGTCGATGACGAGCACGACGTGCTGGTTGCCCGCCTCCTGCGCCGCCGCCGCCGCCGCCTCCGCCTCCTGCTGCTCGGGCAGGCTCGCGGGCACGCGTATGGTGAAGGTGGAACCGGCGCCGAGCGTGCTGGCCACCGTGATGTCGCCGCCAAGCAGGCGGCAGAAGGCGCGGGTGATCGCCAGACCCAGCCCCGTGCCGCCGAACTTGCGGGTGGTGGACGCGTCGGCCTGGGTGAACCGCTCGAACAGGCGGTCCAGCTGCTCCTGGCTCATGCCTATGCCACTGTCGGCCACGCTGAACACCACCACACCGCCCTCGCGCGCGGCCTGCAGCGTGATCCGGCCATTCTGGCTGAATTTTGCGGCGTTGCTGACCAGATTGAACAGGCACTGGCGCAGTTTCACCTGGTCTGTGTGCATCGCCCCCAGGTCGCCCGCGGCATCGAGCACCAGCGTGTTGTCCTTCTGGCGCACCAGCGCCTCGGCTGTGGAAGCCACGTCGCGCAGCAGCCCGGACACCTCGAAGGTCTCCGCGAACGTGGTCATGCGGTCGGCCTCTATCTTGGAAAGGTCGAGCACGTCGTTGATCAGGCTGAGCAGATGGCGGGCGTTGAACTTGATCTTGCCCACATCGCCGAGCAGCGCCTGGTCGCCGCGCTCGCCCAGATCCTCCTCGATCATCTCCGCATAGCCGATCACCGCGGAGAGCGGAGTGCGCAGCTCGTGGCTCATGTTGGCGAGGAACTGGCTCTTGGCGCGGTTCGCCGCCTCTGCCGCCTCCTTGGCCGCGTTCAGCTCCTCCTCGGCGAGCCGCCGCTCGGTGATGTCGGTGTGGGTGCCGACCCATTCACGCACCTCGTCGTCGTCCATGATCGGCACCGCGCGCACGTCCATGATCCGCCACTCTGCGGCCGCGTTGCGTACCCGGTAATCGGCCGCGAAGATCGTGCAGGTGTGCACGGCGTGCTCCCAGGCGGCCACTGCCGTCTCGCGATCCTCGGGATGTATCGCCTCCCGCCAGCCCAACCCCGTGCTCTGCTCGTTCGTCTGACCGGTGAAAGCGTTCCAGCTCCGCTGCAGACCGGTGAATTCGCCCTCCGGCGTCGCCGTCCAGACCATCGCCGCACTCGTCTGGATCAGCGTGCGGTAGCGCTCCTCGCTGTCGCGCAGCCGCCGCTCCGCCCGCTTGCGGGTGGTGATGTCGCTGACCACCAGGCCCGCCCCTTCCTGGGCGTCGGGCAGCGGGAAAAATCCGAACTCGTATTCGTGCCGCATGGCGTCGGTCCGGCCGCGCGCGGAGACCTCCACGCCCGTCACCGGCCGGCCGGCCGGCAACGCGCGGGCCAGCCGCTTCTCCAGCGTCTCGCGCGCCTCCGGCAGGATCTCCCACAGGCTGCGGCCGGTCTCCGCCGCCAGCGCCCGCTCGCCCATCGAGGCCAGAGTCTGGTTCACCAGGCGCAGCCGCATCTCCCCGTCCAGGAAACCCAGCCCCACGGGCGCATGGTCCATCACGCTCGTGAGCAGCGCGGCACTCTCGCGCGCTGCGCGGCGGCGCTGCCGCGCCAGCAGCCCGATGGTCACGAAGGACGCAAGTATGCAGGTGGCGGCCAGTCCCAGCAGCAGCGGCCCGCGCACCGACTGGGTCCGGTCCGCCAGCCCCAGCCGCTCGCCCGCTTCGCCCTGAAGTTCCGCCACCCGTACCCGCACCCGGTCCATCGAGGCCTTGTCTTGGCCGGTGCGTACCAGCGCCTGCGCCGCGTCCACGCCGCCGGTGCGTCGCGCATCGATCACCCGGCGCGCGAAATCCAGCTTCGCCGCCACCAGTCCCGCCAGTATGCCGCGGCCCTGCAGGTCCGACCGGACGGCCGCCACCAGCCCCGGCACGTTCGCCAGACCGGTGTCGTAGGGCGCCAGGTAAGTGTCTTCTCCGGTAAGCGCGAACCCGCGCTCTCCCGTCTCCACGTCCTTCAGCTGGGACAGCAGCTTCTCGGCGCTGACCAGCAGGTGATTCTGCCTGGCGATGACCGTCCTGGCGTGCCAGTCGGCAACCACCGCCACACCTGACGCTGCGAGTCCCACGGCGAGCAACACGCCGGCCATGATGTTCAGCGCGCCTGGCGTGCGCATTATGCGTGTCATGAGCGGAACTTTCTGCTGCGGGGATTACGCGCGAGGTCAGGCTGCGTTGCTTCGAGACCCCGGTGTCGCTGGTGACGCGTCGGGGCCGGAAGTCTGCAGAAAGCAGGCAAGACCTTCTTCGAAGAGAGGCAAGAACGTGTGCTCCCGCCGATAACTTTTGTGTCTCCGCCGGCGGCACCCGGCCGTGGAATGTCTGGGCGGGTTGAGGCTACTCCTCCTCACGGCGTAACAGAACCTCGTCGATCTGTCGCAGCAAAGCGGGGAAATCAACCGGCTTGGAATGATAGTCGTCGCACCCCGCCTCCAGCGCGCGCGCCCGGTCTCCCGCCATCGCATGCGCAGTCAACGCGATGATGGCGGTATGCGCCTGCATCGTATCGGCGCGCATGCGGCGCGCCACCGTCCAGCCGTCCAGCACCGGCAAGTCCATGTCCAGCAGCACCACGTCGGGCGCCTCTGCGGTGGCCTGGTCCAGCGCCTGCTGGCCGTCATGGGCCAGCACCACGTCGAAGCCATGCCGGCGCAGGCGACGGGAGAGGAAGTCCCACAACTCCTCATGGTCCTCGACAAGCAGTATCTTGGTCATCGCGTCGTGTCGCCCTCTCTGTGCCTGCCGAGCGCATCAGCGCGTTGAGAGATGGCTGCCCCGGAACTTGAGGGCAAGCAAGCAGTCCTTTGTCGGAGATATGTACCAGGAAACTTTTGCCTGCCCGCTTGCGTGAGCCGGCGCGCGACTTTGCCGGTTGGTGGCCGGCAAACGCGTGTTCGGTCGTGCAAGACGGGAAGAGAAAGCTTTGGCTTCTCCTCTCAGGAAAAAGGGCCTTCCTTTCCCTCGCAACGATCAATCTTAAAGCGAGTTGAAAAGCCCATCGGGGGACCCGCGCACATGTCAGAACCAGAGAAGGGGCCCGAGCCAGCCACCCGCACGGGCGGCCTGGCCGCGCTCACCGCCGGCGCGATCGTGGTCGCCGCGCTGTATTTCGGGCGGGACCTGCTGGAGCCGATGGTTCTGGCGGTGCTGCTCGCCTTCGTGCTGGCGCCGCTGGTCGCCGTCCTGCAGCGCGCCAGGCTGGGCGCCACGCTGCCCGTGTTCATCGCGGTGCTGCTCGCCTTCGCGGTCATCGGCAGCATCGCCATGGTGGTGGGCCGGCAGATGACCACGCTGGCCGAGGGCATCCCCGCCTACCAGGCCACCATTCAGCACAAGATCGCCGCGCTCGACCTGGGCCCGCAGACGACGCGCGAGGTGCAGGGCTCGCTGCAATCCCTCCTGGGCACCGCCAAGGACGCGGTGCCCGTGCAGGGCCGCGCGCCGGCCACCAAGGTCGCGGTGACGACCGCGCCGGCCACCGCCTTCGCCGCGCCCTCCACGCTGGTGATCGTGCGCACCGTGGCGCCTTCGCTGCTCGGCGTGCTGGCCACCTTCGGCGTGGTGCTGATCTTCGTCATCTTCGTTCTGCTGTTCCGCGAGGACCTGCGCGACCGCCTCGTCCGCCTCGTCGGCAGACAGGACCTGCACCGCACCATCCTGGCGATGAACGACGCGGCGAAACGGCTTTCGCGCTTCTTCCTGTTCCAGGTGGCGATCAACACCGGGTTCGGCGCCTTCATCGGCGCGGGGCTCGCGGTGAGCGGCCTGCCGAACCCGATCCTGTGGGGCATACTGGCGGCGATGATGCGGTTCGTGCCGTTCCTGGGCACCTTCATCGCCGCGACCCCGCCCGTATTGCTGGCGCTGGCCGTCTCGCCCGGCTGGTCGCTGGCCGTCATCGTGCTGCTGCTGTTCGTGCTCAGCGAGCTGATCATGGGGCAGGTGGTCGAGCCGCTCATCTACGGCCACAGCACCGGCCTGTCGCCGATCGCGGTGATCGTGGCGGCCACGTTCTGGGCCTTTGTCTGGGGCCCCGTGGGCCTGCTTCTGGCCACCCCGCTTACCGTCTGCCTCGTGGTGATCGGCCGCCATGTGGAAAGCCTGGCCTTCCTGGAGGTGATACTCGGCGACAGCCCGCCGCTCGACGCCGAAGAGACGTTCTACCAGCGCGCTTTGGAGGGTAACGCGCGCGTGCTGACTCAGCAGGCCCGCGTCGCAGTGGCCCAGACCTCGCTGGTGGAATACTACGATCGCGTGGCCCTGCGCGGCCTGGCGCTGGCCCAGGCGGACCTCTCGCGTGACGCCCTGGCGTTCGACCGCCTGGAGGCGGTGCACGCCCATGTGGAGACCGTGGTTGGCGCCCTGGGTGAGCGCGCTGCAGCGCCGGCCGAGCCGCCGCCGGTGGCCTGGCAGACCGACGGCACGGTCCTGTGCATCCCCGGCCGCGGCCAGCTCGACGATCTGGGCGCTCGCATGGCCATGCAGGTGCTGCAGGCAGCCGGCTTCGGCGCACGCTGCGAGACCAACCTGATTCTGGGCGCCCGCCGCGGCGACACTGCTGACGGCACGCCACCGGCGCACGCCAGCGCCCTGCTCGTCTGCCTCTCCGTGCTGGAGGAGGGCAGCAGCCCGTCCGCCATACGCTATTTGCTGCGCCGCATCGCGCGCCAGATGCCGCAGGCCGCCGTGGTGGTTTGCCTGTGGAACGCGGCGGGTACCAGCGCCACACTTGCCACGTTGCGCTCGGAGGGTAGCGACGAGATGATCGTGCTGTCGCTCAGCGAGTTGCTTGCACTGACGCGGGCGATCTGCGCGCGGTCTGGCGGCGCGTTGCAGGCCGCCTGAGGAGCAGGGCAAATTCGAGCGGATTGTTCCCAATTCGCTTTTTGCTCCAGACGACGTCGGGAATGCGAACACCTCCCGGCTGATTGCAGATCCCCACGCCAGACAATCAACGCAACCTGTCGCAATGGCCTTTCTGTTCGCGCACCACGCAGCATCGAACAGCAACACGACTTGCGTTCTCGCAATGTAGCAAGGTGCCGAACTAAAAATCCGGATGCTGCCTGCTGACCAGACCATCATAATTCGCATCCGTCCTGACCGCCGGCAGCCCCGCAAGCGTGTCGAACCAGGTCACTCTGCTCTCCACCCCGTATTGCTCGCGCGGCGCCGCGGCGGCCGGATCGTCCAGGCTGCAGATCGTGATGTCGATCTTGTCCGGTTCGGACACGCCCTCATACGTCAGCGGCGTACCGCAGGCGGCGCAGAACCCACGGCTGGCGAGCGACGAGCTTTCGAAACGGGCCGGCGCGCCGGCCGTCCAGGCCAGATCCGCACGGGGCAGGGTGGCCAACGCAGCGAACGGTCCGCCGACCGCCTTTTGGCACATGCGGCAATGGCAGATCGTGCCAACCGGCAAGGCATACAGCGCGTAGCGTATCGCGCCGCACTGGCAGCCGCCGTTCAACACGGCCGTGCGCATCTCGGACATCGACTTGCCTCCTGCTGGATACGGCTTGCACGGCGACACTGGCGCGGCACCGTGCCTGCCAGGCGGAAGATACGGAGTGGTCCAGACACCCGCAACACAGCCGGTCGTCCGGCGACCTGCCAGGCATAGCCAGCATTGCTGGAGCGGGGCGGGGTGCAATGGTGTCGCAGTCACCCGCGGAGGAGCTCTACGGCCCTGGCACCCCTGCAGCGCGGTATCCGGACTGCCACACCAATCCGATCCGCCACACGACGCGCAAGGCGGCTGAAAATCGTCGGCGAGTAAAGCAAAAAGGCTGTCGGCGATGTCTTGCCGGCAGCCTTTTCAGATACATGCCCGGTTTGCGGACACCCCAACGGGGTAACAGCAAAAGCCAGGTATACGAGCCTACTGCGAACAGGCCGCCGCCCTACTTACATTTCGGAGACGGCGCCCGCCTCTGGCCCCTTGGCGCCCTGCCGCACGGATACGCGAACCACCTGGCCCTCGTTGAGCGTGCGCAGGCTGCCCAGGACTGACATGTGGACGAAGATGTCCTTGCCGCCGTCCTGGGGTGCTATGAAGCCGAAACCCTTGGTCGGGTTGAACCATTTCACGGTGCCGGTCGTCTCGACCGTGGGGCCGGACGGCGCGGCACGGTCCTGGCGCGGACCGGCCGAGGGCGGACGCGACGAGCGGGCAGGGGCCGCCGTGCTCTGGTCCACGCTGACCACCTCGGTCACCTGCAGGCCTTTCTGGCCAGGGCCCACGCGAACTTCAAGCGAGGCACCCTCGCCAACGCTGTCATGTCCGGCACGCTGCAAGACCGCGCAATGCAGGAACGCATCGCCGGAACCGTCGCCCATGGCAACGAAGCCGAAACCCTTTTCGGAATTGAACCACTTCACCGTAGCCGTAAGGGTGGGGCCGAATGCGGCCGGCGCGGCGCCGGACCGGTTGCCGCCACCGCCGTTCAGGGCACCCCAGTTGATGTCGGGTGCGGACGGCTGGTCGTCATCGAAGCCGCGGCGGCGCGGCTGGTAGGGTCTGCGTGCAGGTTGGGACATTATCTCATTTCACAAAACTACGCGGGGAAACACATGCTGCCTCGCGAACGCCAGTCAAGTTACCTGATAGGCAGGAATTGTGAAAGTCACAGTTTAGCGGGCGAAACTCACCTCTGGGTTGAATATCCAGTCTGTCAACCGCGTCCTGCGTTAAATCAGGCACGGGTTCTCGCGTGTGTACGCAGATGGCGCGTTCCCGCGCCGATACCACCGAGGCCGGACCGCCCGCAGATCCGGCATACAGCGAAACCACTCCAGACACTCAGCACACGGGCAGGCACTCCCGCACCTCGAAGGCGAGGCGCACGTAGCGCGCCCGGCACCCGCGCCGAGGCAAAAGGCCACATTCCGTTCCAACGTCGCGAAAGCAACGGCATCTTCGCTGGCGCTTTCTTGCCGGCACCGAAGCACGTCCGTCGCTGTCCACGCACACGACGCGGAACAAACGCGCAAGACCGTGCGTGTCGCGGGACAGGCGGCTTCCTTTCTCCGCCACGCCTTCCCACAGGGCCACGCCACGCCACGCACCACGCTCACGCCATGGATTCCGAGTCTCAGCTCGCAACTCGAGAATGACCGTGCCATCCGAAACCTGGCGCTCAAGCGAAGGAGTAGACGCCCGATCCACGCCGGATGGCAGAGACGCGACGCGCCCGGGAACCATGGAAATCCGCACCCGCCATCCAGGCCTGAAAGACGCAGAAGGAATATTATGCCAACTCGCAGGAAGGCAATGCCGGACCTGGCTTAAACCTCCACAACCATGCCGTCACACGCAGGCTCCACATCGGCCGGCAGCGTGGCCCGCAACCGCGCCCAGTCCATGCCGTTGCCCATATGAGTCAGAACGGTGCGCCGGACCCCCAGCCGCGCCCGCCACGCCAGCACGAGCGCCACATCGGCGTGCGTCAAATGCGGCTCCGGCTGGAAGCAGCCCACCACCCAGGTGTCCACGCCGGCCAGTGCCGCGAACGCCGCCTCGTCCAGCCGCACCACGTCGGTCGAATACGCGAAGCGCCCCACGCGCAGCCCCAGCGTACGCATCACGTGGTGATCCTGGTCGAACGTGGCCAGCCGCAGGCCGCACGCCCCGATCACCTCGCCAGGCTCGATCACGCTGAGGTCCAGCACGGGCCGGTAGAAATACGGCGGCGTCCAGGGCCGGAACGCGTAGTCGAACCGGCGCGCCAGCTCGTCGCGCGTCGCCCGCGTGGCGAACGCCGGCAGCGGCACCCCACTGATCCGGTTGAGCAGCCGCACGTCGTCCAGCCCCGTCACATGGTCGGCATGCGCATGGGTGAACACGATCGCGTCGACCCGCGGCACAGCGCAGGCCAGCAACTGCGCCCGCATGTCCGGCCCGGTATCGACCAGTATGCGCCCGTCCGGTCCCTCGATGAGGATGCTGGACCTGGTGCGCTGGTTGTGTGGCTCGCCGGGGTCGCACGTGCCCCAGTCGCCGCGTCCGTCCGCACCGCCAATGCTGGGCACGCCGGCCGAGCCGCCGCAGCCGAGGATCGTTACGCGCATCGCGGCAAAGCCCTTCTTTTCGAAAGCAAGCAAGAAATTGTCGCATCCGGCGGCCGCATGAACCAGCGTGGCTCCCTTGAAAATACCGGCCACACCAGCAGCGCAAGGCGCAAAAGTCTCTGCTTTCCTTGAAGAGGACGTTGCCTATCTCGCCTTTGCAAACAGCCGCCGGAAATTCGCCGTCGTAAGCTCGGCCACGGCCTCCACGCTGATCCCCCGCGCCTCCGCCAGCACCCTTGCCGTGTGCGCCACGTAGGATGGCTCGTTGCGCTTTCCCCGGAACGGCACCGGCGCCAGGTAGGGCGCATCGGTCTCCACCAGCAGCCGGTCCGCCGGCAGGTCGGCCGCCACCTCGCGCAGCGCCCCTGATCTGGGAAACGTCAGTATGCCGGAAAAGCTGACATACCCGCCGAGCGACACGGCCTGCTCCGCCAGAGTCCGGCCGGAGCTGAAGCAGTGCAGCAGGAAAGCGAACGCACCCCTTTGATCCTGCTCCTCTTTCAGGATGGCGAAAACATCCTCGTCGGCGTCCCTCGCATGTATGCAGACAGGCACGCCGGCCCGCCTTGCCGCGCGTATCTGGATGCGGAACGCGTCCGCCTGCACGTCGTGCGGCGCACGGTCGTAGAAATAGTCCAGCCCCGCCTCGCCGATGCCGATCACCCTGGGGTGCCCGGCCAGATCCACCAGAGCCTGCTCGCTGGGTAGGCCGTCTTCGGCGGCATGATGCGGGTGGGTGCCTACGGTGCACCACAGCCCGGGCACCGCCTCGGTCAGTGCGAGCTGCTCGGCCGCGTGCGACAGGCGCGTGCCGATCGTCACCATCGCGCCCACGCCGGCCGCGCGCGCGCGCGCCAGCACGTCCGGCCGCTCGGCCTCGCTGAAGTAATCCAGGTGGCAGTGCGAATCGATCAACATCAACGCGATGCTCCTGCATCCTCAACCCAGCGCGGAAAGACGCCCTGCGGCGCCGGCAGCACGATTCCGTCCGGCAATGGCGCCTGCAACGCGGCCAGGTCACGCGCGTCCGCGGACACCCCGAGCTGATCGAGCAGCCGGCCCATGCTTGCCGGCATGAAAGGCTGCAGCACGACCGCCGCCACCCGTATCGCCTCTGCGAGCACGCGCAGCACATGGCCCATGCGCGCCACGTCCGTCCGGCGCAGCGACCAGGGCGCCATCTGGTCGATGTAGGAGTCGGCCGCCCGGACGAGCCGCCACACCTCGTCCAGCGCCTCGTGCAGGGCCTGCCGCTCGAACGCCCCGGCCAGCACGGTGGGCAACGCGTCCGCCAGCTCCAGCAGCGCCGTATCCGCCGGCTGGCGCGGCCCCGCATCCGGCAGACGCCCTTCGCAGTTCTTCGCCACCAGCGACAGCGTGCGCTGCGCCAGGTTGCCGATGCCGTTCGCCAGGTCCGTGTTCAGCCGCCCCACCAGGGCGCGATGGCTGAAATCGCCGTCATTGCCGAACGGCACCTCGCGCAGCAGGAAGAACCGCGTCGCGTCCACGCCGTATTTTGTCACAAGATCAAAGGGATCGACGACGTTCCCCAACGATTTGCTCATCTTCGCGCCATCCCGCGTCCACCAGCCGTGCGCGAAGATGCGCCGCGGCACGGGGAGCCCCGCCGCCATCAGGAACGCCGGCCAGTAGATGGCGTGAAAGCGTTGTATGTCCTTGCCCACCAGATGCAGGTCCGCCGGCCAGAACCGCCAGAGCGGGCCGGTCTGGTCCGGATAGCCGAGTGCGGTGATGTAGTTGGCGAGCGCGTCCAGCCAGACATACATCACCTGGTCAGGATCGCCAGGCACCGGTATGCCCCAGCGGAAGCTGCTCCGGCTCACGGAGAGGTCGCGCAGCCCGCCGCGTATGAAGCTCAGCATCTCGTTCCGCTTGCCAGCCGGCCCCACGAACTCCGGATGCGCCTCGTAATGGGCGAGCAGCCTGTCCGCATAGGCGGAGAGGCGGAACAGGTAGTTGGGCTCCCTCACCCACTCCACGGGCGCGCCGGTCGGCGCCAGCCGGGTCCCGTCCGCCAGCGTGGTCAGGTCGGCCTCGGTGTAGAAATCCTCGTCGCGTACCGCGTACCAGCCCTCGTAATGCCCGGGATAGATGTCGCCGCTGGCCGCCAGCTTCTGCCAGAGAGCCGTCGCGCCGGCCTTGTGGCGCGGCTCCGTGGTGCGGATGAAGTCGTCGTTGGAGACGTCGAGCATCGCGAGCATGGCGCGGAACTGCCCCGAGACAGCGTCGGTGAACGCGCGTGGCGCCAGCCCGGCTTCCGCCGCCGCCTTTTCCACCTTCTGGCCGTGCTCGTCGGTGCCGGACAGGAAGTAGGTGTCCACGCCCTGCAGGCGCCTGAACCGCGCAATCACATCTGCGGCGACGGCGGTGTAGGCATGCCCGATATGCGGAGATCCATTCACATAGAAGATCGGCGTAGTAAGGTAGTACGTTGACATATCTGCTTTAATACCGGCCGACCTTGAAGTTGACACTTGGGAAAGTAAGAAAGGCCTTCTTTTTTGCAAAAAAGAAGCAAAAAACTTTTACTCCCTGCGCGGGCTGAGCTGCCTCGTCTTTTCCGGAAACGTCCGAACGCCGCAGATGCGGAGAGGCAAAAGTTTTTTGGTCCTTTTTGCAAAAAAGGACTGCTTGCTTGCTTTACGTCGCTCCTGACGCGGCCTGGAATTACAGAGCGAAGCCAGGCGCCATGGGCCAAGGTCTCGCCTCCGGCCTACCCTACTGCCTTACCAGAGCCAGACCGGCGATCACAGCCTGCCGCCGGTCCATGTTCGCCCGCTCCGTCTCGCCCAGCAGCGCCTGCACCCCCGCCGCCGCCTCGGCCAGCCGCAAGGCCGCCTTGCCCTCCGCAACCGCACGCACCGCGGCCCCGGCAAGCCCACGCGCCAGCAGCCCCATGAACGTCTCGAACGCCGCCTGGTCCCGCAGCGCGTCCGCCATCTCGTAGCCGCGCAGCAGCGAGGCGTCCGGCCCCGCCGCCAGCGCCTCCTCCACCATTCCGGCGATCTTCAGCCCACCATCATCGGCCAGCGCCAGCGCCCGCCCGGG
>CAHJWU010000021.1 GCA_903643085.1 Rhodospirillales bacterium | reverse complement strand
CCACGCTGGCGCGCGAGCGCGACGAGCTGGGCACCGCGATCGCCAGGCTGCGCGGCGCCGTCGGCCACCTCAACCGCGAGGGCCGCGCGCGCCTGACCGCTGTGTTCACCGAAGTGGACACGCATTTCCGCACCCTGTTCACCCGCATGATGGGCGGCGGCCGGGCGCATCTCGCTCTGACCGGCTCGGACGACCCGCTGCTGGCCGGCCTCGAAATCTATGCCGAGCCGCCAGGCAAGAAGCTGGTCTCTCTGTCGCTGCTCTCCGGCGGCGAGCAGGCGCTGACCGCGCTCAGCCTGATCTTCGCCGTGTTCCGCTGCACGCCGGCGCCGATCAGCGTGCTGGACGAGGTGGACGCGCCTCTGGACGACGCCAACGTTGAGCGCTTCTGCAGCCTGCTGGACGACATGGTGCGCGAGACGGGAACCCGGTTTCTGGTGGTGACGCACCACCAGCTGACGATGAGCCGGATGGACCGGCTGTTCGGCGTGACGATGCAGGAGCGCGGGGTGTCGCGGCTGCTTTCGGTGGATTTGCGTGGCGCGGTGGCGATGGTGGAGCCGGTCATGCAGGCGGCGGAGTAGGCAAGGAAGCAAGGCCTTCTTTTTTGAAAAAAAAAGCACAAAACTTTTGCTCTGTTCGCCGCTTCGGGCGCCTTGACCGTCTTTCGAAAAACCAGTGCGTTTCGCCTGCCGTGTCCTGAGGCGCAGGATGAATATCGGTGAATTGAGCGTTCTTGGAGACGCTGGCTGAAGCTTTCGGGAAGTTGCAGTCGTTGGTGCCGGAGCACCGACGCTGAACAGAGCCGGTACGCGCCTGCCGGCTGGTCTGCTCGACGAAGGCCTGTCTACACCTTCTCCACCTGCCCATACTCCAGCTCCACAGGCGTGGACCGCCCGAAGATCGACACCGACACTTTGAGCCGGCCCTTCTCCTCGTCGATCTCCTCGACAGTGCCGTTGAAGCTGGAGAACGGGCCGTCCGCCACGCGTACCTGCTCGCCGATCTCGAAGATGATGCTGCGGCGGGGGTGCTCCACGCCTTCCTGCGCCTGCTTCATGATCCGCTCGGCCTCGGCCTCGCTGATCGGGCTGGGGCGCAGTTTGGTGCCCAGGAAGCCGGTGACCTTCGGAGTGTTCTTGATCAGGTGCCAGGCGTCGTCCGTCAGCTCCATCTTCACCAGCACGTAGCCAGGGAACAGCTTGTGCTCGGCGTTGATCTTCTGGCCGCGGCGAACTTCCACCACCTCCTCTGCCGGCACCAGCACCTCGTCTATGTGGTCGGCCAGGCCCTTCTGCTCGGCCTGTTCCTTGATCGCCTGGGCGATCTTTTTCTCGAAGCCCGAATAGACGTGAACGACATACCAGCGCTTGGCCATGGTGTGTTCCAGATCCTCAAACGGCGCCGGGGCCGGCGAACAGAAGGCGCACCAGCCAGCCCACCAGCATGTCGATACCGAAGAAGAACAGCGCGGTGACCGTCGCCATGGCCAGCACGAGCCCGGTGGTGACCAGGGTCTCCTTGCGGCTGGGCCAGGTGACGCGGGACGCCTCGGCCCGGACGTCGGCCAGGAATTTCGCCGGTGCAAGCGCCAAGATCGGGGTTCCTTCGGGGTGGGCAGGTGACAGAGAAGCGGCGGCAGGAAGCAAGACAGTACAGGATCATCAAGAAGCGCGTGGCAGGGGTGGAGGGTCTCGAACCCCCAGCCTCCGGTTTTGGAGACCGGCGCTCTAGCCAATTGAGCTACACCCCTGCAGCGGCCGCCCGTAGGCAACCGTGCACGCGAGCGGGCTATCAAGAGCGGCGAGCGTTGCCTGTCAAGTCTGACGGATGCCGGCCGGGTGAGCCGCCACTCGCGCGGGGAGCGCGCCTGGGCGGGCGGGAGCAAAAGTTTTCCGCGCCCTTCGGTCGAAAAACAACCGCCTGCCTTGCCCGAGTGGGCGACGACGCGGTAAACTGCGCGCAGCGCGGGTGTAGCATAGTGGTAATGCTCTAGCCTTCCAAGCTAGCTAGGAGGGTTCGATTCCCTTCACCCGCTCCATTTTTACGCCGTGCTTATGCGCCGGGCGGAACCCCACATCGCGCCTTTACGCGCCGGCCCTCTATTCAGCCGTATCGGCGCGAAGGGGGCGCCTGGAATGGCTGACATACTGGTGATCGTCCTGGGAACAGGGGCCATCCTGCTGATGGCCGCCTACGCCGTGCTGTGCGAGCACATCTGATGCTCGATCTGGTCCTCGGCGGCGCGGTCTCCTTCCTGCTGCTCGTCTATCTCGTGTGGGCCCTCGTGCGCCCTGAAGACTTCTAGGGGCACCCCGCATGACGTTGATCGGGTGGGCGCAGATCGCGCTCGTGCTTGCGCTGGTGTTCGCATCGGCGTTTCCGCTCGGCCACTACATGGCCGTGCTGTTCTCCGGCGGCCGCACGTGGCTGACGCCGGTCCTCGGGCCGGTCGAGCGTGGTTTCTACAGGCTCGCCGGGATCGACCCCCGCCGCGGGATGAGCTGGCGCGAGTATGTCTTCGCGCTGATCCTGCTGAACGCCGTGCATTTCCTCGTGCTCTACGCGATGCTGCGCCTGCAGGACGTGTTGCCGTTCAACCCGCAGCATGTCGCGGCCATGTCGCCGCGCCTGGCGTTCAACACGGCCGCCAGCTTCGTGACGAACACCAACTGGCAGGCCTACGTGCCGGAAAGCCAGATCAGCTACGGCGCGCAGATGTTCGGCCTCACGGTGCACAACTTCCTCAGCGCGGCGACAGGCATCGCGGCGGCCGTCGCCGTGGTGCGCGCGTTTGCCGGAAGCGCCCTGGCTACGCTCGGCAATTTTTACGTCGATCTCACGCGCGTCACGCTGTACCTGCTGCTGCCGGTGAGTATCGTAGCCGGAGCGGTGCTGCTGGCGGCGGGCGTGCCGGAGACGCTGTCTGCGTATGCCAGCGCCACGACGCTGGACGGCGGATCGCAAACCATCGCGTTCGGGCCCGTGGCGTTCCAGGAGGCCATCAAGGAGTTCGGCACCAACGGCGGCGGCTTCTTCAACGCCAACTCCGCCCACCCGTTCGAGAACCCTTCGGCGCTGACGAACGTTTTGGAAAACTGGCTGCTGCTCGCGATACCGTTCGCGCTGGCGATCATGCTCGGCCACATGGTGGGCGAGAAGAGACAGGGCCGCTCGCTGTTCTACGCCATGGCCATACTGCTCACGCTGGCCATCGCCGGCACGTACGCCGCCGAAGCCGCGGGCAACCCGCTGCTGACGCATGCAGGCGTCAACGCCGGCATGGGCAACATGGAAGGCAAGGACGTGCGCTTCGGCGTGGCACTGTCCAGCGCGTTCAACACGTCCGCCACCGGCACGTCCACCGGTGCGGTCGACAGCTTCACCGACAGCTACACGCCGCTTGGCGGCCTGGTGCCGCTGTTCCTGATGCAGCTCGGCGAGGTGACGCCCGGCGGCGTGGGCTCCGGGCTCTACACGATCGTGGTGTTCGCGCTGCTCTCGGTGTTCGTGGCCGGGCTGATGGTGGGGCGCACGCCGGAATACCTCGGCAAGAAAGTGCAGGCCAGGGAAATCAAGCTCGCCATGCTAGCCGTGCTGATACTGACCGTCTTCATCCTGGGCGGCGCCGGCCTGTCGCTCGTGCTGCCGAACGGCGTCTCCTCGCTGAGCGCGGCCGGTCCGCACGGCCTGTCGGAAATGCTCTACGCCTGGTCGTCCGCGACCGAGAACAACGGCAGCGCCATGGCAGGGCTTACCGCCGACACGCGGCTGCTTGATTACGGGCTCGGCTTCGCGATGATCTTCGGCCGGTTCGCCTTCATGGTCCCTGTGCTGGCGATCGCCGGCTCGCTGGCCGCAAAGCCGAAACTGCCGCCCAGCGCAGGCACGTTTCCCACCACCGGGCCGTTGTTCGTGGGTTTGCTGATCGGCGTGATCATCATTCTGGGCGGGCTGCAGTTCATGCCGGCGGATGCGCTCGGGCCTATGGCGGATCATTTCGCCCTGCGCGCCGGGCATACGTTCTAGGAAAGAAAAGCCGTCTTTTCTGAAGAAAAGAAGCAAAAGACTTTTGA
Source organism: Rhodospirillales bacterium (assembly GCA_903643085.1). Lineage (GTDB taxonomy): Bacteria > Pseudomonadota > Alphaproteobacteria > Acetobacterales > Acetobacteraceae > BOG-908. The sequence goes on along the minus strand of CAHJWU010000021.1, from coordinate 15,444 downwards.
CTGCGCTGTCGCCGACTCGCAGGACAAGTGCGCGACAGCGCCGCCAAACGCTTTTTGTTTCTTTTTCTCGAAAAAGAACTGCTTGCCTGCCTACTTTTTCACAAGGGTAATCACCGGATGCCACCCGCAAAAGCCGACACGATAGCGCTCTTCGACCGCACCATAATCTGGCGCGCTGTCGGCGACAGCTTCGCCAAGCTCAACCCCGTGCAGCTTATGCGCAACCCGGTGATCTTCGTCACCGAGATCGTGGCGGCACTCACCACCTTCATCGGCATCGAGGCGCTGATCGAGGGCACCAAACCGGCGTTCGCGCTGGCGGTCGCCGTGTGGCTCTGGCTGACGGTGCTGTTCGCCACCTTCGCCGAAGCGGTGGCCGAGGGTCGCGGCCGCGCGCGTGCGGAAAGCCTGCGACGCGCGCGCACCGATACGATGGCCAAACTGATGGCCAACCCGAAAGACCGCAAGCTGGTCGCACCCACGCCGGCCACCGCTTTGCAGGCGGGCGATTTCGTGCTGTGCGAGACGGGCGACCTGATCCCTTCGGACGGCGAAATCGTCCAGGGCATCGCCAGCGTCAACGAGAGTGCGATCACCGGCGAATCCGCGCCGGTGATACGCGAGGCCGGCGGCGACCGCTCGGCGGTGACCGGCGGCACGCAGGTGGTGTCGGACTGGCTGGTGATACGCATCACCGCCGATCCTGGGCAGACCTTCATCGACCGCATGATCAAGCTCGTGGAAGGTGCTGAACGCCGCAAGACGCCCAACGAGATAGCACTCGACATATTGCTGGCCGGGCTCACCATCATCTTCCTGATCGCCGTCGTGACTCTCGTGGGTTTCGCGAAATACTCCGACACGCCGCTGCCCATACCCGTGCTGGCCGCCTTGCTGGTGACGCTGATCCCCACCACGATCGGCGGGTTGCTGTCGGCGATCGGCATCGCCGGCATGGACCGGCTGATACGTTTCAACGTGGTGGCAACGAGCGGCCGCGCGGTGGAAGCCGCCGGCGATGTGGACGCGCTGCTGCTGGACAAGACGGGCACGATCACTTTCGGCAACCGCATGGCGGCCGGTCTGTATCCCGCGCCCGGCGTGAGCGACCGCGACCTGGCCGAAGCCTCGGCCTATGCCAGCCTGGGCGACGAGACGCCGGAGGGCCGCTCGATCATCACCTTCGTGCGTGACAGGCACGGCATTAATCTGGAAGTGCCGCACGACGCCAACATCATCCCGTTTACCGCGAACACGCGCGTGTCCGGTCTGGATTCCCGCGGCAAATGCTGGCGCAAGGGTGCCGTCGACAACATCCTGAAACTGGGCGGCCAGGCGGCGCCGGCCGCGTTCACGCAATCCGTGGAACGCGTCTCGCGCGCCGGCAGCACGCCGCTTGCTGTGCTGCAGGACGGGCGGCTGCTCGGCGTGATCGAGCTGAAGGACATCGTCAAGCCAGGCATACGCGAGCGCTTTGCCGAACTGCGCCGCATGGGCATACGCACCATCATGGTCACCGGCGACAACCGCGTGACCGCGGCCGCCATCGCCACCGAAGCCGGCGTGGATGATTTCATCGCCGAAGCCACGCCGCAGGACAAGCTGGACTACATACGCAAGACCCAGGCCGAAGGCCGCCTGGTGGCGATGTGCGGCGACGGCACCAACGACGCGCCAGCTCTGGCGCAGGCCGACGTGGGCGTGGCGATGCAGACCGGCACGCAGGCCGCGCGCGAGGCCGGCAACATGGTAGACCTGGACAGCGATCCCACCAAGCTCATCGAAATCGTGGAGATCGGCAAGCAGCTGCTGATCACCCGCGGATCGCTGACCACGTTCAGCATCGCCAACGACATCAGCAAGTATTTCGCCATCCTGCCGGCGATCTTCGTGGCCACTTATCCGGAGCTGGGCGCGCTCAACATCATGCACCTGTCCACGCCGCAGAGTGCGATCATGTCCGCCGTCATCTTCAACGCGCTGATCATCGTGGCGCTGGTACCGCTGGCGTTGCGCGGGGTGAAGTTCAGAGCGGTGGGCGCCGCCGCGCTGCTGCAGAGAAACCTGCTGATCTACGGGCTGGGCGGCATCATCGCACCTTTCCTGGGGATCAAGGCGATCGACATGGTACTCACCGCGGCTCACATCTTCGTCTAGGGAGCAGATCATGGTCTCGCAAATACGCCCGGTATGTGCACTGATACTCGGGTTCACGTTGCTGACGGGCCTGGCAATCCCGCTGGCTTTCGTGGGCCTGGGCCAAGTGGCGTTTCCGTTCCAAGCCGGCGGCAGCCTGATCCAGCGCAACGGCCGGACGTTCGGCTCCGCCCTGATCGGCCAGAGCTTCACCAGCGACAAGTATTTCCACGCCCGCCCGTCCGCGCTGATGGGCACGGACCCGAAGGACAGCGCCAAGCAGGTGGCCACACCTTACGACGCAAGCGAATCCGGCGCTTCCAACCTGGCGCCCGCCGCCAGGGCGCTGTCCGAGCGGGTGACGGCCGATCTGGCGAAAATAGGCGCCAGGGACGTTCCAGCCGACATGGTGACCACCTCGGCATCCGGCCTGGACCCGGACATTTCGCCGGAAAACGCGGCGCTGCAGGTGGAGCGCGTGGCCAGGGCGCGCGGCGTCCCGCCCGACGCGGTGCGTGCTGTCGTCGCCAGCCACGTGGCGGCGCCGGAGCTGGGCTTTGTCGGCGCGCCGCGTGTCAACGTGCTGGCTCTGAACCTGGCTTTGGATGAGGCGGGGCGGGGGAAGTAAGCAAGGCCTTCTTTTTTGAAAAAAGAAGCAAAAAACTTTTGTTTCGGCTGTCGCGGAATCCGGCGAGCCGCTGACAGGCGAATGAAAGTTTTGGTTGCTTGCTACCCGCCAGCCACCGTCAACCCGTCCACCCGTATCGTCGGCGCATCGGTGCCGCGCCGGAACACCAGGTCATTCGCCGGCTGCAACCCGGCAAACATGTCGATCAGGTTGCCGGCGATGGTGATCTCCGCCACCGGCTCGGCCAGCGCGCCGCCACGTACCATGAAACCCGCCGCGCCACGGCTGTAATCGCCGGTCATGCCGTTTATGCCCATGCCGATCAGCTCGGTCACGTAGACGCCAAGCGCGATGTCGGCCATCAGCTCGGCCGGTGTGGGCGCGCCCGCCGCCATGTACAGGTTTGTCGCGGACGGACCAGGCGGGCCGCCGGTGCCGCGGCTGGCATGGCCGGTCGTGCGCAGGCCGAGCTGGCGGGCGCTGCGGCCGTCCAGTATCCAGGTGGTGAGCGTGCCGTCCTCGATGAGCGTGACGGGTCTGGTGGGCACGCCTTCGCCGTCGAACACGCCGGAGCGGGCGCCGCGCACGCGCCACGGGTCATCGTGTACGTGCACGCCCGCGCGGAACAGGCGCTGGCCCATGCGGTCCTTGAGGAAGCTGGTGCCGCGCGCGATCGAGGCGCCGTTTATCGCCGAGGAGAGGTGGCCCACCAGGCTGCCGGAGACGCGCGGATCGAACACCACCGGCAACTGCGCGGTTTTCGGGCGGGTGGGGTTGAGGCGGGAGACCGCGCGTTCGCCGGCGCTGTGGCCGATCGCTGCGGGATCGTCGAGGTCTGCGAGGTGTACGGCGCCGTGATAGTCGTAGTCGCGCTGCATGCCGGTGCCCGCGCCGGCGATGACGCTGGCCGAATGCGAGTGGTAGCTGCGCGCCGAGTGGCCGGCGAACCCGGCCGAGGTGGCAAGGAACATCTCGGTGCGGCCGAAGCCCGCGCTACCCCCTTCGGAGTTGGTGACGCCCGCCACCGCCATCGCCGCACCCTCGGCTGTGTCCGCCCGCCGCGTGAGTGCCGCCACGTCCGGCTCGGCCGTATCCACCCGGTCCAGGAAGGCCGCATCGCGCGGCGCGGCCGCCTCGGCGCAGAGGTCGGACAGCGGGTCGTCAGGCACCACGCGCGCCATGGCGACGGCGCGTTCGGCAAACGATGCGAACCGCGCCGGGTCTACGCTGGCGGCCGACACGATGGCGCTCCTGGCCCCGCAGAACACGCGCAGCCCAAGATCCTGGCCCTCCGAGCGCTCCAGTGTTTCGGTCTGTCCAAGGCGGCGTTCCACGCTCAAGGACGTACGCGCCACAAGAATAGCATCCGCCTTGTCCGCCCCGGCCACCCGCGCGGCGCCGAGCAGGTGGGAGAGAAGATCCAGGCTCACGGGCAAGCCCCCACGCCGGACGCGCAAAACGCGCTCAGCCATCTTCCTTTGTCCGGTCGAAGCTGCCGTTCCTTCGTCATGGCCACAAAGACCAGACGCGTGCCGGCGTGCCCGACGTCAAGGAATGCCGAAGGCAACCGGCGTAGCCGGCGCGCAGCGGCCTTTATGCCGGGCATGCCGGCACGCGACGCTGATTCAGCCGCGGGCACGCTCACGCCGCCAGCCGCAAGGTGATGTCGGACAGGCTGGGCACGCTGGCCGCCGGCCCCATGGCCGCCAGCGTAGGCACCCCCCGGAACACACGCGAAGCCGCGCGGCGTATGTCTGCCACAGTCACCGCCTCAAGCTTGGCCACGGTCTCCGCGCTGGGGACGATACGGCCGAAAATCTGTATCTGGCGGGAAAGCTGCTCGCAGCGGCTGCCTGTGCTCTCCATGCTCATGAGCAGGCTCGCCTTCACCTGCGCCTTGGCCCGGCGCAGCTCGGCTTCGTTGGCGTCGATCTGCACGCGGTGCAATTCGGCGAGCGTAGCGGGCACCAGCTCGGCGGCCTCCGCCTCGCCGGTGCCCGCGTAGATGCCGAACAGGCCGGTCTCCAGATAGGGCGCGGTGAACGAATACACGGAATACACCAGCCCGCGCTTCTCGCGTATCTCCTGGAACAGGCGCGAGGACATGCCGCCGCCGAGCAGGCCCGAGAGCAGCAGGACAGGATAGTAATCGGGGTCCGAGTAGCTGACCGAGGGAAAGCCGAGCACGATGTGCACCTGGTCGAGGTCGCGCTCCTCGCGGAACTCGCCGCCGCCATAGGTGCCGGGTTCCAGCGGCGGCGGCATCTCGGCCGGCAGGTCGGCGAAGTGCCGGGCCACCAGATCGACCACGCGGTCATGCTCCAGCGCACCGGCGGCCGCCACCACCACGTTTCCGGCGGCGTAGTGCCGGCGCATGTAGGCCTGGATGTCGGCGCCGCGCATGTTGCGTATGATGTCCTCGGTGCCGAGCACCGGGCGGCCCATCGGCTGGCTCGGGTAGGCCGCTTCCTGGAAATGGTCGAAGATGATGTCGTCGGGCGTGTCGTTGGCCTGGCCGATCTCCTGCAGGATCACGCCGCGCTCGCGCTCCACCTCCTCGGGCGCGAAGGTGGAGTGGGTGAGGATGTCGCCGATGATGTCGGCCCCCAGCGCCAAATCCTCCTTGAGCATCTTCACGTAGTAGGCGGTCTGCTCACGGGCGGTGTAGGCGTTGATGTGACCGCCCACGTTCTCCACCGCTTCGGCGATCTCTGCGGCGTTGCGCCGCTCGGTGCCCTTGAAGGCCATGTGTTCGAGGAAGTGGCTGACGCCGTTCTGGGCGGCGTCCTCGTTGCGGGTGCCGCTGGCCACGTAGGCGCCGAACGAGACCGTCTCCATGCGGTCCATGGTCTCGGTGACCACGGTCAGGCCGGAGGGCAGCGTGGTCACGCGTATGGCGTCTGATGTCATGGATGTGTCCTCAAGGCGAATTGCGGGAGACGAAAGCGCGGATGACGGACTGGACCTGGGCCAGATCGGCCGGCGCGGTGGAGAAGCGTTCCTGGCGATCATATAGGTCGGCCAGGTGCGCTGGCAGAGGGGGGCGTACGCCGGTCGCGTGCTGCATGGCATCGGGGAACTTGGCAGGGTGGGCGGTGGCCGCCGCAATGGTTGGCAGTGGCCCGCAAGGGTGGGCGCGGGCGGCGGCGATGCCGATGGCAGTGTGCGGGTCTGCCAGGTAGCCGCACTCGATGTGCAGGCGGGCGATCTCCGCCGTGGTGCCCTCGTCATCCAGGCGAAAGCCGTCGAACAAAGTGCGGGCGCGGCGCCAGGCGGCCTCTGGCACGTCCATCCGCCCGGTGGCGCGGAAACCGGTCATGATCTCGGCGGTAAGCACAGGGTCGCGGCCGAGCAGTTCGAAGAGCAAGCGCTCGAAATTGGAGCTAATCGCGATGTCCATGCTCGGCGACAGGCTCGGCTCCACGTCACGCACGGACATGTCGCGGTCTGCCAGGAAGCGGGCCAGTATGTCGTTGCGATTGCTGGCGACCGTCAGGCGCGCGACCGGCAGGCCCATGCGGCGGGCGGCCCAGGCGGCCAGCACGTTGCCGAAATTGCCGGTCGGCACGGCAAAAACCACCTCGCGCTCCGGCGCGCCCACGGCCAGCGCGCTGGCGATGTAATACGGGATCTGGGCGGCGATGCGCGCCCAGTTGATCGAGTTCACCGCCGAGAGGCGCATCTGGTCGCGGAACGCCGCGTCGGCGAACATCGCCTTCACCAGGTCCTGGCAATCGTCGAAATTGCCATCTACGGCGATGTTGAGGACGTTGCCCGCGTCCGGCGTGGTCATCTGCCGGCGCTGCACCTCGCTGGTGCGGCCTGCGGGGTGGAGTATGGCGATGTCTATCGCCGCGCGCCCGCGGCAGGCTTCGATGGCGGCCGACCCGGTATCGCCGGAGGTGGCGCCCACGATGGTGATGCGCCGGCCGTGCTGGCGCAGCACGTGGTCGAACAGCCGGCCCAGGAGCTGCATCGCCAGGTCCTTGAAGGCGAGCGTGGGCCCATGGAACAGCTCGAGCGCCCACAGGTTCGGGCCGAGTTGGACGAGCGGGATGGTGGCCGGGTGGCGAAAGCCGGCATAGGCGTCCCGGCAGAGCGCCTGCAACGTGGCAAACGGCACCGCGTCGCCGGTGAACGGCGCGATGACCCGGGCGGCGAGTTCCGCGTAAGGCAGGCCGCGCAGGTGGCGGAGGTCCGCGTGCGAGAAATGCGGCCAGGTCTCCGGCATGTACAGACCGCCGTCCGGTGCGAGGCCGGCCAGCAGGACGCCCGCGAAGTCTTGTGCCGGGGACTGGCCCCTTGTGGAGACGTAGCGCATGAGGAGCCTAGCCAGAGGAAGCAAGCAGTTCTTTTTTGAAAAAAAGACCCAAAAAACCTTTATCTTCCTGCATCTGCGTCAGCCCGATGTCTCAGGACAAACCGAAGCCTCGGCGGCGTCAGGAACAAAAGTTTTTTGCTTCTTTTTTTCAAAAAAGAAGGCCTTGCTTACTCCTTGGGCTGCGACCTGGCCGGCGTGCGCGCGATCGACTTGATGGAAGCCCGCGGCCGCCCCGAAGCCGCACCGATCTCGCGGTCCTGCGCCTCGATGAACCACTTTGCCGGCTCGTCGCCGTCCAGTCCGCCAAGCTCGGTGTAGGGCACTCGGCGGTTCGAGCTGAGCGTGCCGTCCGTGTAAGTTACGTCGAAGGCCACGAAGCTGCTGAGTATCTTGCGCTTAGGCGGCATCGGGCGAGTCCGGAACCGGGTCGTCGCCGGCTGGTTCGGGCAGCGGCGGCTCGCCGGCGGCGGCGCGGCGCTTGGCCTCGGCCTTCTCGGCTTTCTTGGCTTCCGCCTTTGCTTCCTTGGCGCGTTCACGCTCGGCGCGTTGGAAATTGTAGTTGGGTTTGAAGACCATTGGGTTCTCCACTCAGGCGAGAGATCAGCTTGGCGTGGGTATGACAGAGTGGGCGCTGCGGGACTACAGCAAGAACACGCGCCTCACTCCGCCGCCAGGGCGCCCCTGGCCTGCGATGCGGACGAGACAAACCGGTCAACCTCCGCGCGCGCGGTGGCGAAACTGGTGACCAGCCGTATCACCGGCGAATCCACGCCGGGCACCTCGATCCAGCGGTAGAACACCGCCCCGGCGAGCTGCAAGGCGTGTATCGTCTCCTCCGGCATGGCCACGAACAGCTCGTTTGCCTGCACCTCCTGGACGAGGCGGACGCCCGGTATCGCGGCCAGGCCGCAGGCGAGCGCCTGGGCCATGGCGTTGGCGTGCGCCGCGTTGCGCAGCCAGAGGTCGCCTTCCAGGTAGCCGAGCATCTGCGCGGACAGGAAGCGCAGCTTGGACCATAGCTGGCCGGCCCGCTTGCGCCGGCGCTCGAAGCCGGCCGCAAGCTCGGGGTTGAAAAAGACCACCGCCTCGGCCGCAAGCGCGCCGTTCTTGGTGGCGCCGAAGGACAGCGCGTCCACGCCGGCGCGCCAGGTGAGCTCGGCAGGCGAGCAGCCGAGATGGGCCAGCGCGTTGGCGAAGCGGGCACCGTCCATGTGGAAATGCAGCCCCTGGCGGCGGCAGGCCTGGCCGAGTTCGGCCACCTGGTCGATTGTGTAGACGGTGCCCCATTCCGTGGCCTGGGTGATGCTGACCGCCTCGGGTACCACGTGGTGCACCCCGCCGTCGCGGGCGCGCGCCATGGCGGCCTCCACCAGCGCGGGCGTGATTCGGCCGTCCTGCGACGGCAGCGTCACCAGCTTGGCGCCGCCCATGTAGAATTCCGGGGCGCCGCACTCGTCGGTGGCGATGTGGGCTTCCTCATAGCAGAGCACCGCGCCGTAGGGGCGCACCAGCGTGGCCAGCGCGAGCGCGTTCGCGGCCGTGCCGGTGGCGAGCGGATACAGGGCCAGGTCCGTCTCGAAGATGTCGCGCGCCCTGGCGGTCAGCTTTATGGTGAGCGGGTCCGCGCCGTAGGACGGCACGTGGCCGGCGTTCGCCTCGGCAAGGGCGGCCATGATTTCCGGGCTGACCGGCGCGGTGTTGTCGCTGGCGAAGTTCATGTCTGCCTCCTGGTACTCATCCGCCTGTCCGTCCGTCTGGTGGCGCGTTCGCCCCCGCCAGCCCGAGCACGTCGGCCATTCCGTATAGTCCAGGCGCCCGGCCGTGCACCCAGAGCGCGGCCCGCACGGCGCCGCGGGCGAAGACGCGTCGGTCCACCGCCTTGTGCGTGAGGGATATGTGTTCGTCCTCGCCGGCAAACAGGAGGGTGTGCTCGCCCACAATCTGGCCACCGCGCAAGGCCGCGAAGCCGATGCCGCCTTGCGGGCGCGGGCCGGTCTGGCCGGCGCGCGGGGGTATCGGCTGCAAGGGTGCGCCCCGGCCGGCGGCGACGGCTTCTGCCAGAGCGAGCGCGGGTCCGGAAGGCGCATCGCGTTTGGCGCGGTGGTGCATCTCCAGGATCTCGGCGTCGTATGCCTCGCCGGGCAGGGCGCGCGCCAGCATGGCGGCCGCAGCCAGCACGAGGGCCATGCCCGGGGCGAAGTTCGCCGCCCGGACGATTGGTACAGACCGTGCGGCGGCGCGCACGGCCGCCTCGGCCTCCGCGCCCAGCCCCGTGGTGCCGAGCACCCAGGCAGCCGATCCGTCCTGCAAGGCGCGGGCATGGTCCAGCATCGCGTCGGCGTGGGTGAAGTCGATCACCACGTCGCTTGCGGCAGCCAGCTCGGCCATGGACCGCACACAGGGCACGCCCGGTCGCCCCGGCTGCGCCAGGCGGACGAGACCCGCAGACAGGACGGCATCGGCCTGCGGCACCGCTTCGGCCACGAGCCGGCCCATGCGGCCATCCATACCGGCAACACCTACGCGCATCGCCCACCCATAACGCGGTCCGTGCCCGGCGGCATCCCCGAATCACTGACGAGCAGCCACGCCGGCAACGCTTTAACTATTTGCCTGCACACGAAATCGTGTTCTTATTCACGCGTTAGTGATTAGGAGCTGTGCATGAGCAAGCTTTGCGCCGTCTTCACGGCGACAGTCCTGGCATCGGGCCCGGGCCAGGCGGTGGCCGCCGTGATCGACCCCGGCCAAATGAACGTCACAGTAGCGGCAGGCGAGATCGTGACGCCCGGATCCAGCGTCGAACGCCACGAGGATCTTGGTCGCGCGGCACACACCAACGTCCACCTGTTCCGCCCTGCCCGGGCCAGGGCAGGCGCGGTCGACGTCGGCAACATCTTCGAAACGCCGGCCTCGCTGGCTTGCCTGTACGGGGTGGCGCCGCACGTGGCCGGCTGCAACCCGCAGAGCGTGACGGCGGTGGCAAAAGGCGGCAGCCGGGCGATCGCCGTGGTGGACGCCTATGATTACCCGACAGCCACGGGCGATCTGGCGGCCTTCAGCGCCCAGTACGGGCTGCCGGCCGTCACCCCGGCGAATTTCTCCGTGGTGTACGCCTCCGGCGCACAGCCGGCCGCCGATCCGTCCGGCGGCTGGGCCCTGGAAGCCGCGCTCGACATCGAGATGGCGCACGCGCTGGCGCCTGGCGCGAAGGTGATCCTGGTGGAGGCCGCCTCGAACGGCTACGGCGACCTGTTCGCGGCCGAGCAGGTGGCCGCACAGCTCGTCTCCCAGGCAGGCGGCGGCGAAGTGTCAAACAGCTGGTCCGGCGGTGAATTCTCCGGCGAGATGCAGGTCGCACCCGCCTTCAGCGGCACGAACGTGGTGTTCTTCGCCTCCGCCGGCGACACCGCCGGCACCGGCGTGCCCTCCGCGCTGCCGAACGTCATCTCCGTCGGCGGCACCACGATCAACCGCGACGCATCCGGCAACTACGTCAACCAGACCACATGGGCCAGCACGGGCGGCGGATTGAGCCCGTTCGTCAGCGCGCCGGCGTTCCAGCGACCGGTCTCCGCCGTGGTCGGCAACATGCGCGGCACCCCGGACGTGGCGCTGGTGGCCAATCCGGCCTCCGGCGTGTGGATGTATGACACGACGCCTTACAACGGCAGCGTGATGAACTGGGTCGTCGTGGGCGGAACCAGCGTCGCCAGCCCTGCGGTGGCGGCGCTGGTGAACGACGCCGGTGCGTTCCGCGCATCCACCGCCGCACAGCTGCGGGCGATGTATGCGAACCGGACGCACGCGCTGAACTTCACCGATATCACCAGCGGCAGCTGCCCCAACGCGCCGAGCGGCGCCGCCTCCGTGGGCTACGATCTGTGCACAGGCATGGGAACACCGGTCGGGCGGGCCGGACGGTAATACCTCGAAACGAACGCCCTAAATGGATGGCGGCGCAGTCGGGGGGAGACTGCGCCGCCTTATGACACCGGCCGTCAGCGCGGGGGGGAGTGCGCCTCGTCCTGGTGCCGACCCACATATTGCCCCGCCCGATCAGGCCGCAACTGCCTGCCCACGGCCTCACGAAGGTGTGTTACAAAACCTGCACACCGTGCCTTTTCACAAATCTGGCGTCCGGTTCAGGCTGTTTCGTCAGGGTGCCCGGCCGGAACGCCGGTCCGCAGGCTGGCATCCGAAGTGAGAGCACTTGCCGACACGCGAGCTCGGCTTGCTTGAACGAATAGCACGCCTTGCTGGTGGCTGATGCACAATCCGATGCGCGAGCTGGGTTGAGCGACAGGAAGGAAGGCCTTCTTTTTCGAGAAAAAGAAGCAAAAAGCTTTTGTCTGCGCTGTCGCGGGATGTTGAGGCAGAACTCTCCACGGCGCGCGCCGGGCGGGAACGGAAATCGGCCGTTTTCAGCAAAGACTGCAGCCTTGTTACCGCTCGATTTCACGCGTTCGGTAACGGCCCTGCGCTACGGACCGTTTTGAACTGAGCGGGGCGAAGGTTTTTCAGCGTAACCTCCCCCTCAATCCCTGCCAGCCAGGAACTCCTTCATCTTGGCGAAAAAGCCTTCGTGCTCCGGGCTGCCCTTGGCATGGGACTTGGCTTCGGCTTCGAACTCCTCGAGCAACTCGCGCTGACGCCGGGTAAGATGCTGCGGCGTCTCCACCTTCGCCTGCACGACCATGTCTCCCCGCGCCGTGCTGCGCAGCACCGAGAACCCGCGGCCGCGCAGCCGGAACTGCGCGCCCGCCTGTGTGCCAGCCGGGATGCGCACCTTCTGTGTGGTGCCGTCTATGGCGGGAACGTCGATCTCGTCGCCCAACGCCGCCTGACTCAGGCGCAGCGGCACCTCGCAGAAGATGTGCGCGCCCTCGCGGTGAAACAGCGCGTGCTGGCGGATCGCCACGTGAACGTAGAGGTCGCCGTTCGGCGCCCCCTGGCCGCCTGCTTCCCCCTCGCCCTGGATGCGTATGCGCGTGCCATCCTCCACACCTGGCGGCACGGTCACCTGCAGCGTGCGCTCGCGCTGCACCGTGCCGGCGCCCTGACAAACGCGGCAAGGGCTGCGCACCACCCGGCCGGCGCCGCCGCAGGTGGGACAGGTGCGCTCGATCAGGAAAAATCCCTGCTGCGCACGCACCTTGCCCGCGCCGTTGCAAGTCGAGCAGGTGTCGGCGGCCGCCTTGCCGTCGGAGGACCCGGTGCCGCGGCACGCTTCGCAGGCAACGCGCGTAGGCACGCGCACGGGCGTCTTGGTGCCGGCAAACGCCTGCGCCAGATCGATCTCGACCTGTATCTGTATGTCGGCGCCGGTGCGCGTGCGGCCGCGGCCGCCGGCGCGTCCGGTGAAGTCGCCGAACATCTGATCGAAAATGTCGCCCAGGCCGCCGGCGCCGGAGAAGTCGAAGCCACCTGGCGCGCCGCCGCCCTGCTCGAAGGCGGCGTGCCCAAACCGGTCATAGGCAGCGCGCTTCTGCTCGTCCTTCAGCACCTCGTAGGCTTCGGAGACGATCTTGAACTGCGCCTCGGCCGCCTTGTCGCCCGGATTGCGATCCGGGTGGTGTTTCATGGCGAGCTTGCGGTAGGCCTTTTTCAGGTCCTCCGGGCTGCAGTCCTTAGGGACCTCGAGGGTCGTGTAATAATCGGGTTTTGCCATCACACATCCAAAGGCCAGGGGCGTCGTGCACAGCACGCTCTCGCGTGACGCCCCTGGACCCGGTCGGCCCCGGACTCCACGATATAGAGGGCGAAGCCCGGGGTCTGGGGCCGACTGGCCCCAGCGGGGTCTGGGGCAGAGCCCCAGCGCTTACGCTGACTTCTTCTTGCTCTCGTCGAGCTCTTCGAACTCGGCATCGACCACGTCGCCACCGCCCGCCGCCGGCGCCTCGGGCGCCGCGCTCGCCGCGGCTTCCGCCTTGTAGACGTGTTCGCCGATCTTCATCGCCGCCTGCGTCAGCCGGTCGCTCGCCGTCTTCAGCGCATCCGCGTCCGAACCCTCCATCGCCGACTTCACCGCGGCCACCGCGGACTCCGCCTCCGTGCGATCCGGCGCCGGCATCTTGTCGCCATGCTCCTTCAGGTTGCGCTCGACCTGATGAACCATCGCCTCGGCCTGGTTGCGCGCCTCGACCATCTCGCGGCGCTTCTTGTCCGCCTCGGCGTTGGCCTCGGCGTCGCGCACCATCTTCTCGATGTCGGCGTCCGACAGGCCGCCACTGGCCTGGATGCGTATCTGCTGCTCCTTGCCGGTCGCCTTATCGCGCGCACTGACGCTGACGATGCCGTTCGCGTCTATGTCGAACGTCACCTCGATCTGCGGCATGCCGCGCGGCGCCGGCGGGATGCCCATCAGGTCGAAATTGCCGAGCATCTTGTTGTCGGCCGCCATCTCGCGCTCGCCCTGGAACACCTTGATGGTCACCGCGCCCTGGTTGTCGTCCGCCGTCGAAAAGATCTGGCTCTTCTTGGTGGGAATGGTCGTGTTGCGGTCGATCAGCCGGGTGAACACGCCGCCCAGCGTCTCGATGCCGAGGCTCAGCGGTGTCACGTCGAGCAGCAGCACGTCCTTGACGTCGCCGCGCAGCACCGCGCCCTGGATGCCGGCGCCGATCGCCACCACCTCGTCGGGGTTCACGTTACGCGCCGGATCACGTCCGAAGAAAGACTTCACCGCCTCGATCACCTTGGGCATGCGGGTCATGCCGCCCACCAGGATCACTTCGTTGATCTCGGACGCGGTTACGCCCGCATCCTTCAGCGCGGCGCGGCAAGGCTCCAGCGTGCGGCTGATCAGGTCGTCAACCAGGCTCTCGAGCTTCGCGCGCGAGAGCTTCATCACCAGATGCTTCGGGCCGGAAGCATCCGCCGTGATAAACGGCAGGTTGATCTCGGTCTCCTTGGCCGTCGACAGCTCGATCTTGGCCTTCTCCGCAGCCTCCTTCAGCCGCTGCAGCGCCAGCTTGTCGGTGCGCAGGTCGATGCCCTGGTCGCGCTTGAACTCGGAGGCGAGATAGTCGATCACGCGGGCGTCGAAATCCTCACCGCCGAGGAACGTATCGCCGTTGGTGCTCTTCACCTCGAACACGCCGTCGCCGATCTCCAGGACGGAGACGTCGAACGTGCCGCCGCCCAGGTCGTAGACAGCGATCGTGCCGCCGTTCTTCTTGTCCATGCCGTAGGCCAGGGCCGCGGCCGTCGGCTCGTTGATGATGCGCAGCACGTCAAGCCCGGCGATGCGGCCGGCATCCTTGGTCGCCTGGCGCTGCGCGTCGTTGAAATACGCGGGCACGGTGATGACGGCCTGGGTCACCTTCTCGCCGAGATAGGCCTCGGCGGTCTCCTTCATCTTGCCCAGTATGTCGGCGCTGATCTTGCCGGGCGCATATTTCTCGCCGCGTGCTTCCACCCAGGCGTCGCCGTTATCGGCCTTGACGATCTTGTAGGGGACGAGGTCACGGTCCTTGGCGACCAGCGGGTCATCGTAACGGCGGCCGATGAGGCGCTTGACGGCATACAGCGTGTTGGACGGGTTCGTTACGGCCTGGCGCTTGGCGGCCTGCCCGACCAGGCGCTCGCCTGATTCCGTAAACGCAACCATGCTGGGCGTGGTGCGCGCGCCCTCGCTGTTGTCGATGACGTGGACTTCGCCGGATTCCATGATCGCCACACACGAATTGGTCGTGCCCAGGTCGATACCGATCACCTTGCTCATACGCGAAAACTCCTGTTCAGCGGTCGGGTGCGGCCCGAAGCACCGCACGCGGCCCTCAATCTCGATGTTGCCGGATGTATTGAGCAGACCGGCGCAACACAAGGGGCAGGCTACCGGCGGACACTCTCCGTTGCAAGAACATAGCACGAACATTTTGTTGCCCAGGTCGGCGGCGGGCGGGTAGTTTGCCCGTCGTCCAACAGGTGCCGCAGGCCGTCAAGCGCGGCCGCAGCGGCGGTTCCAGAACGCGCCCGGGGAGAATTTGCGATGTCGTTTCGCCAGCAGAAGATTTTTGTCTGCGCGCCCGGTGTGGCCGCGCTGATGGCGGCCACATGCCTCACGCCGCCGGCGCGGGCGCAGACCAGCTTCATCGCGCCGGACGGGCGTAACCGCTACCCGGGCGTCACGATCTTTTGCCCAAGCGGCAACGGCGTGGCCCCTTGCGTGTTCGGCGGCGGCGGCTCCGGCGGGAGCGGCGGCGGCGCGGTGACCGTCAACCTGGGCAGCGCGGGGGCGGTGTCCGCCAGCAACCGCTTCCCGGTGACGGACCAGGCGCTCGACGCGCTGATCAGCGGCGGGGCGCTCAGCATCACCGGCTCGGTGGGCCTGCTGTCCGACGCGATGGAATCGTTC
>CAHJWU010000020.1 GCA_903643085.1 Rhodospirillales bacterium | reverse complement strand
CCGGCGGCTTCGCGGTCCGCCCCGGTGCGCAGCGCCTCGCGCAGGCTCGAATCCAACGTGGAGGCGGCTGCCAGCGTGCGGCCGGCCGCGTCGTCGATGATCTGGGCGTAGATGTGCTTGCCAGACCGGAACACGGACAGGCGCGGGCGCCCGACCGATTTCTGCCGCAGCTGGTAGCGCAGGCGCTCGCGCCGGCGCTGCCGGAGATCCACTCGGGCGCTCACTTCTTTTTACCTTCCTTGCGGCGTATCGTCTCGTTGTCGTAGCGCACGCCCTTGCCCTTGTAGGGCTCCGGCGAACGGTAGCCGCGTATTTCGGCGGCGACCTGGCCCACGAGACGCTTGTCCACGCCGGTCACCGTGATGGCGGTCGGGCGCGGGGTGGTGATGGTGATGCCTGCCGGCACCGGATAGACCACGTCGTGGCTGAAGCCCAGATTGACCACGAGATTGGCGCCCTGCACGGAGGCGCGGTAGCCGGTGCCGGTGATCTCCATCGTCTTGGTGTAGCCGGTGGAGACGCCGCGGATCATGTTGGCGATGTTGGCACGCGTGGTGCCCCACATCATGCGCGCCTGGGCCACGTTGCTGAGCGGCTTGACGCTGACCTTGCTGCCTTCGACCGTGGTCTCGACGTGATCGGTCAGCTTCAGGCGCAACTCGCCGAGCTTGCCTTTCGCGGACAGCACGCCGTCCACGATCGCGATGGTGACGCCAGCGGGAACGTCGACCGGGTATTTGCCTACGCGAGACATTCTCTATGTCCCTTCAGAACACGCGGCAGAGGACTTCGCCGCCAACATTGGCAGCGCGGGCCTCGGCATCGCTCAACACGCCACGCGGCGTGGACAGTATGGATACGCCCAAGCCGGCATAGACTCGCGGCAATTCCTGTATCTTGGAATAGACGCGGCGGCCCGGCTTGGACACGCGGTGGATCTCCTTGATGACCGGCTCGCCCTCGCTGTATTTCAGCTCGATGCGAAGCTGGGCCACGCCAGGACGCAGCTCCTCGGCGGAGAACCCCCGTATGTAGCCCTCGCGCTTCAGCACGTCGAGCACGTTGGCGCGCAGCTTGCTGGCAGGCGAGATGCAGGACGCATGGCGGCTGCCCTGCGCGTTGCGTATGCGGGTGAGCATGTCACCCAGCGGATCTGACATCGACATGTGACGGGGCCCTTACCAGCTAGCCTTGACCATGCCCGGGATCTGCCCCGCGCTGGCCAGGTCGCGCAGGGCGATTCGGCAGAGCTTGAACTTGCGGTAGTTCGAACGCGAGCGGCCGGTCAGCTCGCAGCGTAGACGGACGCGCGTGCGGCTGCCGTTGCGCGGCAATTGTGCAAGCTTCATCGACGCCTCGAAACGCTCCTCTACGGGGGCGTCGCGGTCCATCATCTGCGCCTTGAGCTTGCTGCGCTTGCTGCGGTCGCGCTTGACCGTCGCCTCGCGGTTGATGTTTCGGTTGACGGCGGAAGTCTTGGCCATCTTGTCTAAATCCTCCGGAACCTGCCGGCCTGCGCCGGGGGTATTCCAATCGTTGAATTAAGCAGTGGTGGTGGCGGCGACGAACGGCAGGTCGAAGGCCTTGAGCAGCGCGCGCGCCTCGGCATCCGACTTGGCCGTGGTGACGATGACGATGTCCATCCCGCGCACCGCATCGACTTTGTCATAGGCGATCTCGGGAAAGATGATCTGCTCCTTCAGGCCCATGGCAAAGTTGCCACGGCCGTCGAAACCCTTGCCGGTGATGCCGCGGAAATCCCGCACGCGGGGCAGGGCGATGGTCACCAGACGGTCCAGGAACTCGTACATCTTCGCGCGCCGCAGAGTCACCTTGGTGCCGATCGGCAGGCCCTCACGTATCTTGAAGCCGGCGATCGCCTTCTTTGCGATCGTCTTGACCGGGCGCTGGCCGGCGATGAGCGTCAGCTCGGCCACCGCGGCGTCCAGCTTCTTCTGGTCGCCGGCTGCCTCGCCCACGCCCATGTTTATGACGATCTTCTCCAGGCGCGGCACCTGCATCGGGTTCTTGTAGTTGAACTCCTTCTGCATGGACGCACGCACGTCGGACAGGTAGCGCGCCTGCATGCGGGGCACCTGGCGGGCAGGGGCGGGTTCTGCGGTTTCACTCATGGTGCTCAGCCCTCGATCACGCGGCCGCTTGCGCGGGCCACGCGTGCCTTGCTGCCGTTGTCCAGAACCCGGTGCGCGATGCGTGTCGGCTTGTCGGTCTCCGGATCGATCAGCATGATGTTGGAGAGGTGGATGGTCGCCTCTTTCTCGATGATCCCGCCAGGCTGGCCCATGCCGCTGGCCTTGGTGTGCTTCTTGGCCACGTTGACGCCCTGGACGACCGCACGGTCTTCCTTGGGGATCACGCGCAGCACTTCGCCGCGCTTGCCGCGGTCGGCGCCGGTGATGACCACGACGCGGTCGCCTTTGCGTATACGTGCTGCCATCACAGCACCTCAGGGGCGAGGGAGATGATCTTCATGAACTTCTTCGCCCGCAGCTCACGCACGACGGGCCCGAAGATGCGCGTGCCGATCGGCTCCTGCTGCTTGTTGATCAGCACGGCGGCATTGGTGTCGAAGCGAATGGCGCTGCCGTCGGCGCGGCGTACCGGGAAGCTGGTGCGCACGATCACCGCCTGGTGGACGTCGCCCTTCTTCACCTTACCGCGCGGGATGGCTTCCTTGACGGAGACGACGATGACGTCGCCCACCGAGGCGAACTTGCGCTTGGAGCCGCCGATCACCTTGATGCACTGGACCCGGCGCGCGCCGGAATTGTCGGCGACCTCCAGGTTGGATTCTGCGTGGATCATCTGTCCGTGTCCTTATGCGTGCGCGTCTGGAACGGCATCGGCCGAAACCGGCTCGACATGGGCCGCAACGTGGCTGTGCGCGCGGGCCTCGAGCACGGCCAGCGCATCGGCCGAGGCACCCTCGACCACGGCGCCGTTGCGCTCGACCACGGTCCAGGTCTTGCGCTTGGAGATCGGCGCGCATTCGACGATGCGCACCTGGTCGCCCGTCTTGCACGCGTTCACCTCGTCATGCGCCGCATACTTCTTCGAGCGGCGGATGAACTTCTTGTAGAGCGGATGCATGATGCGGCGATCGACCAAGACGGTGATCGTCTTGTCCATCTTGTCGCTGGTCACGCGGCCGACGAGTACACGCCTCGGCATGTGCTGGGCGCTCCTTTCAGGCTTTTGCGGCGGAAGAAGACTTCTCCGCCATGATGGTTTTGACGCGCGCGATGTCCCGGCGTACAGCGCGCACGCGGGCAGTGCCCTCGTTTTGGCCGGTGGCGCGCTGGAAGCGCAGGTTGAACTGCTCGCGGCGTAGGTCCAGCAGCATTGTGCTGAGCTGGTCGTCCGATTTGGCGCGTATGTCGGCCGGCTTCGTCATGATCAGCCCTCACCCAGGCGGGTTACGAACTTCGTCTTGATCGGCAGCTTGGCCGCACCCAGCGTGAGGGCCGCCTGCGCCACGTCCGGCGGGACGCCGTCTATCTCGAACATCACGCGGCCTGGCTTTACGCGGGCAACCCAGAACTCCGGCGCGCCCTTGCCGGAGCCCATGCGGACTTCGGCAGGCTTCAGCGAGACGGGGACGTCCGGGAAGATGCGTATCCACACGCGGCCGGCGCGCTTCATGGCGCGCGTGATGGCGCGGCGGGCCGCCTCGATCTGGCGCGCGGTGACGCGCTCCGGCTCTAGCGCCTTCAAGCCGAACTGGCCGAAATTGAGCGCGGTGCCGCCTTTGGCCAGACCGTGTATGCGGCCCTTATGGGCCTTGCGGAAGCGGGTACGCTTTGGGGAAAGCATGTCTCTGGGTCCTTACCGCTGCGGCGCCTGTTCGGCGGCCCGGCGATCCTGTGCGGTCGGGTCGTTGGCAAGTATCTCGCCTTTAAAGATCCACACCTTCACGCCGCAGGTGCCGTAGGTAGTCTTGGCGGTGGCCACGCCGTAATCGATGTCCGCGCGCAGCGTGTGCAGCGGAACACGGCCTTCACGATACCACTCGACGCGGGCGATTTCGGCACCGCCGAGACGGCCGCCGCAATTGATCCGGATGCCCTGGGCGCCGAGGCGCATGGCGGACTGCACGGCGCGCTTCATCGCGCGGCGGAACGCCACCCGGCGCTCCAGCTGCTGGGCGATGTTTTCGGCCACCAGCGTCGCATCGATCTCAGGCTTGCGGATTTCGACGATGTTCAGCGAGACCTCGGCCTTCGCCATCTTGGCCAGGTCCTTGCGCAGGACTTCAATGTCCTGGCCCTTCTTGCCGATGACCACACCGGGACGCGCCGCGTAGATCGTGACGCGCGGCTTCTTGGCCGGACGCTCGATCACCACGCGGCTGACGCCGGCGCCGGAGAGCTTCTTGCGCAGATGCGCGCGCAGCTTCAGGTCGTCATGCAGCAGCTTGGCGTAGTCCGCGCCGGCGAACCAGCGCGAATCCCAGGTGCGGTTGATGCCGAGCCGCAGCCCGATCGGATTGACTTTGTGACCCATCAGGCGGCCCTCTTTCCGGCGACCGGTGCTGCTTCCGGCTCGCGCTCGGCAACGACGATCTTCAAATGGCTGAACCACTTCTCAATGCGCGCCGCGCGACCGCGGCCACGCGCATGGAAGCGGCGCATGACGATGGAGCGGCCCACTTCGGCGCGCGTGACGACCAGCCGGTCGACATCGAGCTGGTGGTTGTTCTCGGCGTTGGCGATCGCACTCTCCAGCGCCTTGCGCACGGAATGTGCGATGCGGCGCTTGCTGAACGTCAGCGTGGCCACTGCCTTGGCAGCCGGCTGATTGCGTATCAGGCCAGCCACCAGGTTCAGCTTCTCAGGGCTGGTGCGCAGGTTGCTCAGCACGCACTGCGCTTCGTTTTCCGCGACAGGGCGCGGTGCCTTGGGCTTGCTCATCCCCGTTTCGCCTTCTTGTCGGCCGCGTGACCCGTAAAGGTGCGCGTCGGCGAGAACTCGCCGAACTTATGGCCGACCATGTTCTCGTTGACCTGCACGGGCAGGAATTTGTGGCCGTTATAGACGCCGAAGGTGAGGCCCACGAATTGCGGCAATATCGTCGAGCGGCGCGACCAGATCTTGATGATCTCGTTGCGGCCCGAGGCGCGCGCCTTTTCGGCCTTACCCAACATGTACCCGTCCACGAACGGGCCTTTCCAGACGGAACGTGCCATCTTACTTGCCCCCCGTTACTTGTTCTTGCTGGCGCGGCGGATGATCATCTTGTCCGTCCGCTTGTTGACACGCGTCTTGGCACCCTTGGTGGGCTT
Source organism: Rhodospirillales bacterium (assembly GCA_903643085.1). Lineage (GTDB taxonomy): Bacteria > Pseudomonadota > Alphaproteobacteria > Acetobacterales > Acetobacteraceae > BOG-908. The sequence continues at coordinate 14,258 of CAHJWU010000020.1, read as the reverse complement.
GCCCCACGGCGTGACCGGATGACGGCCGCCCGAGGTGCGGCCTTCGCCGCCGCCATGCGGATGGTCGATCGGGTTCATCACCACACCGCGGTTATGCGGACGGCGGCCCATCCAGCGGGCGCGACCGGCCTTGCCGAAGCTCTGGTTCATGTTGTCGGCGTTCGACACAGCGCCCACTGTCGCCATGCACTCGGCACGGACGATACGTAGCTCACCGGATTGCAGCTTGACCTGCGCGTAGCCGGCATCCTTGCCGACGAGCTGGGCATACGTGCCGGCCGCGCGCGCCATCTTGCCGCCAGCGCCGTTCTTCATCTCCACGTTGTGGATGATGGTGCCCACCGGGATCGCACCCAGCGGCATGGCGTTGCCCGGCTTGATGTCCACCTTGGCGCCGGCTACCACGCTGTCGCCCGCCTTGAGGCGCTGCGGCGCCAGGATGTAGGCCAGCTCGCCGTCGGCATATTTCAGCAGCGCGATGAAGGCGGTGCGGTTCGGGTCGTATTCCAGACGCTCCACCGTTGCCGCCACGTCGAACTTGCGGCGCTTGAAGTCGACGATGCGGTAGCTCTGCTTGTGCCCGCCGCCGCGGAAGAAGCTGGTGGTGCGGCCGTGGTTGTTGCGGCCGCCCGACTTGCTCTTGCCCTCGGTCAGTCCCTTGACGGGCTTGCCCTTCCACAGCTCGGACCGGTCGATCAGGACCGTTCCGCGAAGGCTGGCCGTTACCGGCTTAAATTGCTTGAGTGCCATTTTATCCTACCCTCAGGCCGAGAGCCCGGTGGTCAGGTCGATCGATTGACCCTCCGCCAGCTGCACATAGGCCTTCTTCACGTCTGACCGCACGCCGGGACGGCCCTTGAAGCGCTTCGTCTTGCCCTTCTGGACCAGCGTGTTCACGCCGAGCACCTTGACGCCGAACAGCGTCTCGATCGCCTTCTTGATCTCCGGCTTCGTGGCGTCGGTGGCCACGCGAAACACCATCTGGTTCCGCTCGGTCAGCAACGTCGCTTTCTCGGTGATCACCGGTGAGCGGATGATCTCATACATCGCTTCGCGCGACATGTTCTGGGCGCGGCGGTGCACGTTCGCAATCACGGTCATGCCAGGCGCTCCCTCAATCCTTCGATTGCGGCGGTGGTCAGCACCAGCAGATCATGCTGCAGGATGTCATACACGTTGGCACCGACGGTCGGCAGGACATCCACGCGGTGGATGTTTGCGCTGGCGCGCAGGAAGTTCGCGTCCACGGCGTGGTCGATGAACAGCGTGTTGTTCCAGCCGAGGATTTTCAGCTTCGCAGCCAGCTCCTTGGTCTTCACCGAGGAGGTTGCCGCGTCGATAACGACGAGCTTGCCCTCTGCCTGCTTCTGCGACAGCGCGCTGATCAGGCCGAGGCGGCGCACCTTCTTTGGCAGATCGTAGCCATGGTCACGCACGACAGGGCCGTGCACGGCGCCACCGGTGCGGAACTGCGGCGAGCGCAGGCTGCCCTGACGCGCGTTGCCAGTGCCTTTCTGCTTGTAGGGCTTCTTGGTGGTGCCGGACACTTCGCCCATGCCCTTCACCTTGTGGTTGCCGGAGCGGCGCTTGGCGAGCTGCCAATGCACCACGCGGGCCATGATGTCCTGACGCGGGGCGGCGCCGAAGATAGCCTCGGGCAGTTCGGCTTCGCCGGCGCTGCCGTTGTCGAGTGTCTTGATGTCGATCTTCATCGTCTGATCCTCAGCCGGCCGCTGCTTCGGAAGCCGGTGCCTGCAAGGCCAGGGCGGCAGGATAGGGCGCGTCGGCATGGCGCGCGCGCTTGATCGCATCGCGCACCAGCACGAAATCGCCTTTCGCACCGGGAATGGCGCCATGCACCATGATCAGGCCGCGCTCGGCGTCCACATGGGCCACCACCAGGTTCTGCGTGGTGACGCGCTCCTGGCCGAGATGGCCGGCCATCTTCTTGTTCTTGAACGTCTTGCCGGGATCCTGACGGTTACCCGTGGAGCCGTGCGACCGATGGCTGACGGACACGCCGTGGGAGGCTTCCAGGCCGCGGAAGTTCCAGCGCTTCATCGCACCAGCAAAACCCTTGCCCTTCGTGGTGCCCGTCACGTCGACCTTCTGGCCTCGCACGAAATGCGCTGCCGTGATGACGGCACCCGCCTCGACCACGGCATCCGGCGCGCAACGGAATTCCACCAGCTTGCGCCGCGGCTCGACCTTCACCCGGGCATAGTGACCGCGGTTGGCCTTACTGACGTTCTTCACCTTGGCGATCGACGTGCCGAGCTGCAAAGCGGTGTAGCCGTCCCGCTCCTGCGTGCGCACGTCAACCACCTGGACCTCATCGAGGTGCAGAACGGTGACGGGCACGTGGCTTCCGTCGTCCTTGAAGAGCCGAGTCATTCCCAACTTCCGTGTAATCAAACCCGTGCGCATATTCGCCTCTTAACGATCCCTAGCGTCGCAACCCGTTATCTATTTGCGTCCGGTTAGATCTTGATCTCGACATCCACGCCGGCGGCCAGGTCAAGCTTCATCAACGCGTCCACCGTCTGCGGCGTGGGCTCCACGATGTCCAGCAGCCGCCGGTGCGTGCGTATCTCGAACTGCTCGCGGCTCTTCTTGTCCACATGCGGCGAGCGGTTCACGGTGAAGCGCTCGATATGCGTGGGCAGAGGGATGGGGCCGCGCACCCGGGCGCCCGTACGCTTCGCCGTGTTGACGATCTCCTTCGTGCTGTTGTCCAGCACGCGGTGATCGTACGCCTTGAGGCGAATGCGTATGTTCTGGTTATCCATCGTACTCTTCTATCGGTGTGAGAAGGCAAGGCCTTCTTTTCTGAAAAAAGAAGCAAAAGACTTTTTGCCCCGCTGTCGTGCCCTGTTGGTGAGTCCGCGACAGCGGAACAAAAGCTTTTTGGTCCTTTTTCTCGAAAAAGGACTGCTTTCTTACTTAGTCCATGATCTTCGCAACAACGCCCGCGCCAACCGTCCGGCCACCCTCACGGATGGCGAACCGCAGGCCCTCATCCATGGCGATCGGCTGGATCAGCTCGACGTCCATCGACACGTTGTCACCAGGCATCACCATCTCGACGCCTTCCGGCAGCTGGACCACGCCCGTCACGTCCGTCGTGCGGAAGTAGAACTGCGGACGATAGTTGGTGAAGAACGGGGTGTGACGGCCGCCCTCTTCCTTCGTCAGCACGTAGGCTTCTGCCTTGAACTTCTTGTGCGGCGTGATCGAGCCCGGCTTGGCCAGAACCTGGCCGCGCTCCACGTCCTCACGCTTCGTGCCGCGCAGCAGGGCGCCGATGTTGTCGCCGGCCTCTCCGCGATCGAGCAGCTTGCGGAACATCTCCACGCCGGTGACGATGGTCTTCACCGTGTTCTTGATGCCGACGATCTCGACCTCATCACCCACGTTGACGATGCCGCGCTCGACGCGGCCGGTGACGACAGTGCCACGGCCGGAGATGGAGAACACGTCTTCGATCGGCATCAGGAACGGACGGTCGATCGCGCGCTCCGGCTGCGGGATGTAGCTGTCGACGGCTGCCATCAGCTTCAGCACGGCCTCTTCGCCGATCTCCGGCTGCTTGCCTTCCAGCGCGCAGACGGCGGAACCCTGCACGATGGGAATGTCGTCGCCGGGGAACTGGTAGCTGCTCAGCAGGTCACGCACTTCCAGCTCGACGAGCTCGACCAGCTCGGGGTCGGCCAGGTCCATCTTGTTGAGGAACACAACGAGCGCCGGCACGCCGACCTGGCGGGCGAGCAGGATGTGCTCGCGCGTCTGCGGCATCGGGCCATCGGCGGCGGACACCACCAGGATCGCGCCGTCCATCTGCGCGGCGCCGGTGATCATGTTCTTCACGTAGTCAGCGTGGCCGGGGCAATCCACGTGGGCGTAGTGGCGGTTGGCGGTCTCATATTCCACGTGTGCCGTGGAGATGGTGATGCCGCGCGCGCGCTCTTCCGGCGCCTTGTCGATCTGGTCATACGCGGTGAACGTGGCACCGCCCGACTTTGCCAGAACCTTGGTGATCGCTGCCGTCAGCGAGGTCTTGCCATGGTCCACGTGACCAATGGTGCCAATGTTGCAATGCGGCTTGTTCCGCTCGAATTTCGCCTTACCCATCGTCGTCTCTCCAGCGCCCCGAAGGGCTTGTAATCGGTGTTACCAGCGGTAGTGGCTGAACGCCTTGTTGGCTTCGGCCATACGGTGCGTGTCTTCGCGCTTCTTCACCGCGGAGCCACGGTTGTTGACCGCGTCGAACAACTCGTTCGACAGGCGGTCTTCCATGGTGTGCTCGCCCCGCTTGCGCGCGGCGTCGATCAGCCAGCGTATCGCCAGCGCCTGACGCCGCTCGGTGCGAACCTCGACGGGCACCTGGTAGGTGGCGCCGCCGACGCGCCGAGAGCGGACCTCGACAGCCGGCTTCACGTTGTCCAGTGCCTCGTGGAACATGCGGACCGGATCGGCCGCGTTGCCGCCACGCTTCTTCATCACGTCCAGCGCGCCATAGACGATCGTCTCGGCGGCCGATTTCTTGCCGTCATACATCAGCGCGTTCATGAAACGCGTGATGACTGTGTCGCCGAACTTGGCGTCCGGCAGGATCTCGCGCTTGGTGGCGCGGCGGCGGCGGCTCATGCGTGTCTCTCCTTACTTCGGACGCTTGGCGCCGTAGAGCGAGCGGCGCTTGCGGCGCTTCGGCAGGCCCTGCGTATCAAGCACGCCGCGCAGGATGTGGTAGCGCACACCCGGCAAGTCCTTCACGCGGCCGCCCCGGATCAGGACCACGCTGTGCTCCTGCAGATTGTGACCCTCGCCAGGAATGTAGCTCACCACTTCGAACCCGTTGGTCAGGCGCACCTTGGCAACCTTACGCAGCGCGGAGTTCGGCTTCTTCGGCGTGGTGGTGTAGACGCGCGTGCAAACGCCGCGCTTCTGCGGACAACCTTCCAAAGCGGGAACCTTATTCCGCTTGGCGGCCGGCTCACGTCCCTGCGCAATCAACTGGTTAATCGTAGGCATACGGCCTCGTTCCGATCATCTGTCTCGTCTGGCCGACGGTGTTCCGGAGAGCATGCCGCCGTCCGCAAACACGATGACCGCACGTCGTGGGAGGTCCCACCCGTACGGGTCCAGATGATTGCACCCGGCCTGGGCCCCTTTGTGGGGGACGGCGCCGCGTGCTCTGGTGCGCCTGCTTTCGACGGCCAGACCTGGTGGAGCACCGGGGTGGCCGAGGAGCGGTTAACTACGGGGGTAGGGGGGTGGTGTCAAGGGAGAAAGGGGCGGGGAAGGCAAGCCCAGGACGCCGCCCTGGACCCGCTGAAGCCGAGCGGCCCCAGACCCTCAGACTTGCCTCTTTTCAACCCCAACGGGGCCAGGGGCAGAGCCCCTGGCTCGCTGTTACTCAGCCGCCCGCGTAATCTGCGGCACGGCGTCTTTCAGCACGCTACGCTGCTGATCACGCCCGGCCGCCACCGCCTTCAGACGGTTCATCACCGCACCCGTGCCCGCCGGGATCAACCGCCCGACGATCACGTTCTCCTTCAGACCGGTAAGCTGGTCCGTCTTGCCGGCCGTCGCCGCCTCGGTCAGCACACGCGTGGTCTCCTGGAAGGACGCCGCGCTGATGAAGCTGTGCGTCTGCAGGCTGGCCTTGGTGATGCCCTGCAGCACCGGCATCGCCGTCGCCGGCCGCTCGTCCGCCTTGATGCGCTTCACGTTCTCCGCATCAACCTCCATGCGGTCCACCTGCTCACCGGTCAGGTAAGTGGTGTCGCCAGGCTCCATGATCTCCACCTTCTGCAGCATCTGCCGGACGATGACTTCGATGTGCTTGTCATTGATCTTCACGCCCTGCAGCCGGTACACGTCCTGGATCTCGTTGACCAGATAGTCGGACAGCGCTTCCACACCGAGCACCTTGAGGATGTCGTGCGGCACGCGCGGGCCGTCCACCAGCGGGTCGCCGCGCAGCACGAAGTCGCCTTCCTGCACCGAGACGTGCTTGCCCTTTGGGACCAGGTACTCGGTCTCCTCGGTCGTCTCGTCGTTCTTCACGATAATGCGGCGCTTCGCCTTGTAGTCCTTGCCGAATTCCACGCGGCCGTCGTTCTCGGCGATGATCGCATGGTCTTTCGGACGCCGCGCTTCGAACAGTTCGGCCACGCGCGGCAGACCGCCGGTGATGTCGCGTGTCTTGCTGCCCTCGCGCGGAATACGCGCCAGCACGTCACCGGCATGCAGCGTGGCGCCGTTCTCCACCGACAGGATCGAGTCCGGGGAGAGGAAGTAGCGCGCATCCGTGCCGTTCGGCAGCTTGATCACCTCGCCGCCGGCCTTGAGCTGCAGGCGCGGGCGAAGGTCGATGCCCTTTGCCGTCTGCTTGTAGTCCACCACCACCTTCGAGGTCAGGCCGGTCACTTCGTCCATGCGCTCGACCAGGGTGATGCCTTCGATCAGGTCGAGATATTCCACCTGGCCGGCAAGCTCGGTCAGGATTGGCAGTGTGTAGGGGTCCCACTCGGCCAGCTTCTGCTGGCGCGTCACGGCCATGCCGTCATCGGCCAGCAGCCGCGCGCCGTAAGGCACACGGAAGCGGGCGCGCTCGCGCTGCTTGTCGTCCACCAGCACGATCTCGCAGTTACGCGACATCACCACCGGCACGCCCTGGCTGTTGGTCACCACGTTGCGGTTACGCACCGTGACCGTGCCTTCATGGCTGGCTTCCACGCTGGATTGCTCCGCACCACGCTGAGCCGCGCCGCCTATGTGGAACGTGCGCATCGTCAGCTGCGTGCCAGGCTCACCGATGGACTGCGCGGCGATCACGCCGACCGCCTCACCGATGTTGACCGGCGTGCCGCGCGCAAGATCACGCCCGTAGCACCGTGCGCAGACGCCTATCTGGCTCTCGCAGGTCAGCACGGAGCGGATCTTCATCACCTCCACGCCGGCGCGCTCGATCTGCTCGGCCTCTGTCTCCTCGATCAGCGTGTTGCGCGGCACCAGCACCTTGTTGGTCGCCGGGTCCAGCACGTCCTCGGACGCGGTGCGGCCGAGGATACGCTCGGACAGCGAGCTGACGATGTCGCCGCCATCCATCACCGGGCGCACGGTGAGCCCGCGCTCGGAGCCGCAATCGACCTCGACGATGATGCAATCCTGCGCCACGTCCACCAGGCGGCGTGTCAGGTAGCCGGAGTTCGCCGTCTTCAGCGCCGTGTCCGCCAGGCCCTTACGGGCGCCGTGGGTCGAGTTGAAGTATTCAAGGACGGTGAGGCCCTCCTTGAAGTTGGCGATGATCGGCTGCTCGATGATCTCGCCAGACGGCTTGGCCATCAGGCCGCGCATGCCGGCCAGCTGGCGCATCTGCGCCGGCGACCCACGCGCACCGGAATGGCTCATCATCCAAACGCTGTTTGTCTGCAGACCCACTTCCTGCTTGCTGATCTCCTTCATCATCGCGCCCGCCACGGAATCCGTGCAGCGCGACCAGGCGTCCACCACCTTGTTGTAGCGTTCGCCCGCGGTGATCAGGCCGTCCTGATACTGCTGCTCGAACTCTTTGACTTCGGTCTGCGTCTTCAGGATCAGCTCGGGCTTCTCCTTCGGGATGATCAGGTCATCCTTGCCGAACGAGATGCCGGCCTTCGCCGCCTGCTGGAAGCCGAGCCCCATCAGCCGGTCTGCGAAGATCACGCATTCCTTCTGGCCGCAGTGGCGATACACCGCATCGATCACGTCCGACACGTTCTTCTTCGTCAGCTGCTTGTTAAGCAGCGAGAACGGCACGTTCTGGTGCTTCGGCAGTATCTGCGCGATCAGCATCCGGCCAGGCGTGGTCACCACGATCTGGCGCTTGCGGGAGCCGTCCGGCTCGATCAGCTCCATGCGCGCACGTATCTTGTCGTGCAGCTTGATCGCCTTGGCCTGCAGCGCGAACTCGATCTCGCCGATCGTGCCGAACGCCGGGCATTCGTTCGCCTCGGCCGCACGGAAATCTGCTGTCTCCAGCGATAGATAGTACAGACCGAGCACGATGTCCTGGCTCGGCACGATGATCGGCTTGCCGTTCGCCGGGCTGAGGATGTTGTTGGTGGACATCATCAGCACGCGTGCTTCGAGCTGCGCCTCCAGGCTCAGCGGCACGTGCACCGCCATCTGGTCGCCGTCGAAATCCGCGTTAAACGCGGTACACACCAGCGGGTGAAGCTGTATCGCCTTGCCTTCAATCAGCACCGGCTCGAAGGCCTGGATGCCGAGGCGGTGCAAAGTCGGCGCACGGTTCAGCATCACCGGATGCTCGCGTATCACCTCCTCGAGGATGTCCCACACCTCGGGACGCTCCTTTTCCACCATGCGCTTGGCCGCCTTGATGGTGGTCGCGTGGCCGTACTTCTCCAGCTTGGAGTAGATGAACGGCTTGAACAGCTCGAGCGCCATCTTCTTCGGCAAGCCGCACTGGTGCAGCTTCAGCTCAGGCCCCACCACGATCACCGAACGGCCTGAGTAGTCCACACGCTTGCCCAGCAGGTTCTGCCGGAAACGCCCCTGCTTGCCCTTCAGCATGTCGGACAGGCTCTTCAGCGGACGCTTGTTGGCACCTGTGATCGCACGGCCACGACGCCCGTTGTCGAACAGCGCGTCCACCGATTCCTGCAACATGCGCTTCTCATTGCGCACGATGATGTCTGGCGCGCGCAGCTCGATCAGCCGCTTCAACCGGTTGTTCCGGTTGATCACGCGCCGATACAAATCGTTCAGGTCGGACGTAGCGAAGCGGCCGCCATCCAGGGGCACCAGCGGACGCAGCTCGGGCGGGATCACCGGCACCACGTCCAGGATCATCCACTCCGGCTTGCTGCCGCTCTCGCCGAACGCCTCGATCAGCTTCAGCCGCTTGACCAGCTTCTTGCGCTTGGCCTCGCTCGTCGTGTCCCGCAGATCGGCGCGCAATTTTACTTTTTCGGAATCGATGTCGATCCCGTGCAGGATGTGCTTGATCGCCTCGGCGCCGATCGCCGCGCGGAAACCGTCTTCGCCGAACTCGTCCTGCTTGGACGCCAGCGCGTCTTCCGTCAGCAACTGGTGCAGCTTCAGGTCGGTCAGACCCGGCTCCAGCACCACGTAGCTTTCGAAATACAGGATCTTCTCAAGTTCCTTCAGCGTCAGGTCGACCATCAGGCCGATCCGGCTGGGCAGGGATTTCAGGAACCAGATATGCGCCACGGGCGAGGCCAGCTCGATGTGGCCCATGCGCTCGCGGCGAACCTTGGCCAGCGTCACCTCCACGCCGCATTTCTCGCAGATGATGCCACGGAACTTCATCCGCTTGTACTTGCCGCACAGGCACTCGTAATCCTTGATCGGGCCAAAGATGCGCGCGCAGAACAGACCGTCACGCTCCGGCTTGAACGTGCGGTAGTTTATCGTCTCCGGCTTCTTGATCTCGCCGTATGACCACGAACGGATCTGCTCGGGACTCGCCATCTGGATGCGAATTTGGTCGAACGTCACAGCCTGGCCCGCTTGGCCCAGGATTTTCATAAGCTCGTTCATGCAGAACGCCCTTTCACGTGAAGGAAGGCCAAGGGCTCTGCCCCTGAACCCCGCTGGGGCCTCAGGCCCCAGACCCCATTATACTGCGCTTTGGTCTAGATCGACGTTCAGGCCTAGCGACTTCAGTTCCTTGACCAGCACGTTGAAGCTCTCGGGGATGCCGGCCTCGAAATTGTCCTGCTCACGCACGATCGCTTCATAGACCTTGGTTCTGCCAGACACGTCGTCCGACTTCACCGTCAGCATCTCCTGCAAGGTGTAGGCGGCGCCGTACGCCTCGAGCGCCCAGACCTCCATCTCGCCGAAGCGCTGTCCACCAAACTGCGCCTTGCCGCCCAACGGCTGCTGCGTCACCAAGCTGTAGGGCCCGATCGAGCGCGCGTGGATCTTGTCGTCCACCAGGTGATGCAGCTTCAGCATGTAGATGTAGCCGACAGTCACCTTGCGCTCGAACGGTTCGCCCGTGCGCCCGTCCGTCAGCACGACCTGACCCGAGGTATCCAGACCGGCCTTGGTCAGCATGCGCTCGATGTCGCTCATCCTTGCGCCATCGAACACCGGCGTCGCAATCGGCACGCCCTTCTTCAGGTTCTCCGACAGTTCGATCAGCTGGTCGTTGTTCAGGCCGGCGATTTCCTCGTCATACACCTTGTCGCCATACACATCGCGCAGCTTCTCCAGCAGCTCCTGCTTCGCCGCACCGCTGCGCCGATACTCCTCGACCAGCTCGCCGATCTCACGCCCGAGATTGGCGCAGGCCCAGCCAAGATGGGTCTCGAGTATCTGGCCCACGTTCATGCGGCTCGGCACGCCAAGCGGGTTCAGCACCAGATCGACAGGCGTGCCGTTGTCCAGGAACGGCATGTCCTCCACCGGCACCACGCGAGACACCACGCCCTTATTGCCGTGACGCCCGGCCATCTTGTCGCCCGGCTGCAGCTTGCGCTTTACCGCCACGAACACCTTGACCATCTTCATGACACCTGGCGGCAACTCGTCGCCACGCTCCAGCTTCTCGACCTTGCTCTCGAAGCGCTGCTGCAGACGCTGCACGGCCGCATCGAACTCGCGCTTGAGCACTTCGATCTCGGCCATCACCGCGTCGTCCTGCACGCCGATGTTGCGCCAGGCGCCACGCGGGTGTTCGCCGATCACCTCGCCCGTCAGCACGGTGCCGGACTTGATGCCCTTGAAGCCGCCAGCCGCCTTGTGGCCGAGTAGCTTCTCGCGCAGCCGGTTGAGGAACGCGCGTTCCTGGATGCCGCGCTCGTCGTCGCGGTCCTTGGCCAGACGCTCGATCTCCGCACGCTGGATCGCCATCGCGCGCTCGTCCTTGTCCACGCCACGGCGGCTGAACACGCGCACGTCCACGATCGTGCCGGCCACGCCGGGCGGCAGCTTCAGGGACGTATCGCGGACGTCGCTGGCCTTCTCACCGAAGATCGCGCGCAGCAGCTTCTCTTCCGGCGTCATCGGGCTCTCGCCCTTTGGCGTCACCTTGCCTACCAGGATGTCGCCCGGGTTCACCTCGGCGCCGATATAGACGATGCCAGCCTCGTCCAGGTTCTTCAGCGACTCTTCGCCCACGTTCGGTATGTCGCGGGTGATCTCCTCCTGGCCCAGCTTCGTGTCGCGCGCCATCACTTCGAATTCTTCGATGTGTATGGATGTGAACACGTCGTCGCGCGCGATGCGCTCGCTGATCAGGATCGAGTCCTCGAAGTTGTAGCCGTTCCAAGGCACGAACGCGCACAGCACGTTGCGCCCAAGCGCCAGCTCGCCCAGCTCCGTCGACGGCCCGTCGGCGATGATCTCGCCGTTGGAAACCTGGTCGCCCACGCGCACCAGCGGACGCTGGTTTATGCAGGTGGACTGGTTGGACCGCATGTATTTGCGCAGACGATAGATGTCCACGCCCGCCGTCGTGCCGTCCTCGCCGGACGCACGCACCACGATGCGCGCGCCGTCAATCTGGTCGACCACGCCGGCCCGGCGCGCCACGATGGTAGCGCCCGAATCACGCGCCACGGCTGCTTCCATGCCCGTGCCGACCAGTGGCGCATCAGCCTGTATCAGCGGCACGGCCTGGCGCTGCATGTTGGAGCCCATGAGCGCGCGGTTCGCGTCGTCATTCTCCAGGAACGGGATCAGCGCGGCGGCCACCGACACAAGCTGCTTCGGCGATACGTCAACGGCGGTCACGTCTTCCGGCTTCACGAGCCGGAAGTCGCCGCGGTTGCGCACGCTGACGAGCTCGCCGGAGAAGTTGCCCTCGGCATCCTGCGGCGCATCGGCCTGCGCCACCACAAGGCGCTCCTCCTCCATGGCGGAGAGGTATTTCCACCCGTCCTGCACCTGACCGTCCTTCACCAGGCGATACGGCGTCTCGATGAAGCCGTACTTGTTCACCTTCGCGAACGTGGCAAGCGAGTTGATCAGCCCGATGTTCGGGCCTTCCGGCGTCTCGATCGGGCAGATGCGGCCGTAATGCGTCGGGTGCACGTCGCGCACCTCGAAGCCGGCACGCTCGCGCGTCAAACCGCCAGGGCCCAACGCGGACAGACGGCGCTTGTGCGTCACTTCGCTCAGCGGGTTCGTCTGGTCCATGAACTGCGAAAGCTGCGACGAGCCGAAGAACTCGCGCACCGCGGCCGCCGCAGGCTTGGCGTTGATCAAATCGTGCGGCATCACCGTGTCGATGTCGACCGAGCCCATGCGCTCGCGTATCGCACGCTCCATGCGCAGCAGGCCGACGCGATACTGGTTCTCCATCAGCTCGCCCACCGAGCGCACGCGGCGGTTGCCGAGATTGTCGATGTCGTCGATCGTGCCGCGGCCGTCCTTCAGCTCGATGAGTATCTTCACCGTCCGCAGCACGTCTTCCCGGCGCAGCGTCCGGTACTGGTCGTCGCACTCCACGCTGAGGCGCATGTTCATCTTCACCCGGCCGACGGCGGAAAGGTCGTAGCGGTCGGGATCGAAGAACAGTCCGCGGAACAGCGCCTCCGCGGTCTCCGGCGTCGGCGGCTCGCCTGGCCGCATCACGCGATAGATGTCGATCAGCGCGTCGTCGCGGCTGGCGTTCTTGTCGATGGCCAGCGTGTTGCGTATCCAGGGACCGTTTGCCTGGTCGATGGCCAGCGTCGGCAAGGAGGTGATGCCCGCTTCCTCCAGCGCCGCCAGGCGCGCCTCGGCAAGCTCCTCGCCGGCTTCGGCGAAGATCTCGCCGCTCTCTTCGTTGACCATATCCACGGCGACGAAGCGGCCGAGCAGGTCGGCGCGCCCGATAAGCACGTCCTTCGTCTTCTCGGCGATCTTGCGTGCGCTGCGCGCGGTCAGCTTCGCATCGGCGTCGGCCACAACCTCGCCTGTATCGGCGTCGATCAGTGGCTCCAGCAGCTTCAGGCCGCGGAACGCGTCAGGGTCAAACGGGCGGGCCCAGCCCTTGGCGGAGCGGGTAAACACCACCTGGCTGTAGAAATAGTTGAGTATGGATTCTGAATCCAGGCCGCGTATCTCGAGCGTGTCCGGATCCTCGCCGGCGGCGATCTTCTCGGCGCGGCTGGCCTCGGAGGCGTCGCTTTCCAGCGCGTAGAGCAGCGTGGTGACAGGCAGCTTCCGCTTACGGTCGATCCGGACATAGACCATGTCCTTGCTGTCGAACTCGAAATCGAGCCACGAGCCGCGATACGGGATCACCCTTGCCGCAAACAGGAACTTGCCGCTGCTGTGCGTCTTGCCCTTGTCGTGGTCGAAGAACACGCCGGGGCTGCGGTGCATCTGGCTGACGATGACGCGCTCTGTGCCGTTGATGATGAACGTGCCGTTATCCGTCATCAGCGGCATGTCGCCCATGTATACGGGCTGCTCCTTGATGTCGCGTATCGAGCGCGCGCCGGTGTCCTCGTCGAGGTCCCACACGATCAGCCGCAGTATCACCTTGAGCGGGGCGGCATAGTTCATGCCGCGCTGGATGCATTCCTCTACGTCGTATTTCGGCTCCTCGAGCTCGTAATAGACGAACTCCAAACGGCCGCGGCCGGCGAAATCGTCGATCGGGAACACGCCGCGGAACACTTCCTGCAGTCCGGTGTTCGTCCGGCTGTCGGGTGCGATGTGCATCTGCAGGAAGCCCTCGTAGCTGGACCTCTGCACGTCGATCAGGTTGGGCATAGGAGCCACTTCGGGGATGCGGCCGAAGCTCTTGCGTATCCGCTTGCGCGGCGTGAATGTCTGAGTGATCGCGTTCATCAGATCTTCGCCCTTCCTGATGACACAGCCAAACCGGCCGCATCCAACTAAACTCCGGCAACACGCCCGGGCCGTCCGGTCTGCAAAACGCCTGACGGGGCGGGGATCGTGGCGATCCCCACCCGCGCTTCAGCTCAGTGCCTGCACGCAGTCCCGAAGGACATCATGCGGACGGTCGGCCTTACTTGATCTCGACAGATGCGCCCTGCTCTTCCAGAACCTTCTTGATCTTCTCGGCCTCGTCCTTGTTGACGGCTTCCTTCACCGTCTTCGGCGCGCCTTCGACCAGGTCCTTGGCTTCCTTCAGCCCAAGGCCGGTGATGGTGCGGATTTCCTTGATCACGTTGATCTTCTTGTCGCCGGCCTTGGCCAGGATCACCGTGAACTCGGTCTGTTCCTCCACCACGGCCGCAGGTGCCGCCGGCCCGCCCGGGGCC
>CAHJWU010000019.1 GCA_903643085.1 Rhodospirillales bacterium | reverse complement strand
GGGGGCGGCGCCCGCCACGAGAAGAACGGTGAGCACGCTGGCCTGGCCGCACAGCAGCGCGCCGGCATTGGCCCTGGCCACGCGACGCGAGAGGGCATCCTGCGCGGCTTGCAGCCCGGCGCCGGCCTGCTCCATCCTGGCGATCATGGCGGGCTCGGCGCCGAACGCCCGCACTTCGCGCAGCCCGCTCAGCGCGTCCAGAGCGGCGACGCGCAGGTTTGAGCTGGCCAGGGCGAGGCGTGCGCTGCCCCGGCTGGTGCTTCGGGCGGCCAGAGCCGGCATGGCGAAAGCCGCAATCGCCAGCAGGGCCGCCACGGTGATCCCGGCGGCCAGATTGGACCGGCCGGCGGCGATGCCTGCGACAGGGACGAGGATCACGGCGCCCGCCAGCGGGAGCAATACGCGAAGGTAAAGGCCGTCAAGCGCTTCGACATCGTTGACCATGCGGGAGAGCAGGTCGCCGGCGCGCCTGAACCCCAGACCGCCTGCGGCGCGTGCGGCCAGGCCGCGGAAGAACCACACGCGCAGCCCGGCCAGGGCGCGGAACGTGGCGCCGTGAGTGACCAGCCGCTCCAGATAGCGCGACGCCACGCGGACTGGCCCTAGCATCTGCAGGGCGACGGAGGCGGCCAGGGTGCCGCCCGCGAGCACGGCGGCGATGGTGGCGCCGGACAGGCTCATCAAGGCCACGGCGCAGGCCAGCGCCGCCAGGCTGAGCAGCAGGCCGAGGCCGAGCGGCGCCGCATAGGGGCGCCAGAGTGCGAGGATGCGGAGGAGCGGGCTCATGCGGCGCCGCGTGCCGCCGCCGCACGGCCGTGGCGGAGATCGAGCCGCCGGCCGCTGAAGGATTGCGCCGCGGCGGAGTGGCTGGCCATCAACACCGTACGGCCGACCGCCAGCCGCTTCAGGCTCGCGAGCACGTCCGCCTCGGTAGCGGGGTCGAGATGCGCCGTCGGTTCGTCCAGCAGGAGCAGCGGCGCGTTCTTCAGGAAAGCCCGCGCGATCGCCACGCGCTGGGCCTGGCCGCCGGAGAGACCATGCCCGGCCTCGCCGATCGGCGTCTCCAGCCCGAGCGGCAGGCCGGCGGCGAACGCGTCCACACGCGCGGCGCGGGCAGCGTCTGCTATTTCGCCGGGCGTGGCGTCCGGCCGGGCGAAGGCGATGTTCTCGGCGATCGTGCCCGCGAACAGCATCGGCCTCTGGCCGATCCAGGCAGTCAGCCGGCTGAGCGCGGCGGGCACGATGTCCGCGATGTCGTGGCCGTTGAGCAGGATGCGGCCCTCATCCGGTCGCACGAAGCCGAGCAGCAGTTCCAGCACGCTGGATTTGCCGGCGCCGGACGGGCCGGTCAGGATCAGCGTCTCGCCGGGCGGGATGAAGAAGCTGAGGTCGTCGAGCGCGGGACCGCGCGAGGCGTCCCACACCAGACGCACGCGCTCGAAGCTGACGGTCACTCCGCGCGCCTCGATGGTGCGTATGGCGGAAGTCAAGGCAGGCGCGGGCAAAGCCGGCAGATCGGCCAGCGCCTCGGCGGCGCCGGTCGCGTGTATGCGGTCCTGGTAGGCGGCGGCGAACGCCCGCAGCGGCGCGAAGAACTCCGGGACGAGCAGGAGGCTGAACAGCCCACGCGCCGGGGAGCCGTGTCCGCCGGTCAGGGCGGCCCGGTTGTGCAGGGCCAGGACGATCAGGGCGCCGGCCATGGCACAGTCCAGCGCCGCCGAAGACAGGAACGCGACCCGCAGGACCCGCATCGTGCGCTGCCGCAATTCGGCCGCCGCACCGGCGAGCGCCTGCGCCTCCTCGTTCGTGCGCCCGGCAAGAACGATGGTGGCGATGCCGCGGATACGGTCGAGAAAACGCGCCTGCAGGCGGGCCATTGCCAGGAACTGGCTGCGCGAGGCGCTGGCCGCGCCCAATCCCGCCACGGCCTGTCCGAACGGCACGACGAGGCCGGCGAGAAGGAGGACCAGCGCTGCGAAGGGATCCACGGCGAGCGCCACCAGGCAGATCAGGGCTGGTCCGAGTATCGCCAGGAAAGCGGCGGGAATCCAGCGGCCGAACAGCCCGTCCAGTGCCTCCACCCTGTCCACGAGCGTCGCCGCCAGCTCGCCCGAATGACTGCGACGCAGCAGGGCAGGGCCGGCTGCCAGCATGCGCCCGAATACATCGCTGCGCAGGCGGGCGCGGCCTGCGGCGCCCGCCTTGAAGCCGGCGCGCTCGGCCTGGATCTGAAGCAGGCTGCGCAGCAACGCGACTACGGCGAAACCGGCGATCGCCGAGGTGCCGTCAGACGGGTGGCCCGTCAGGGCGGTGGAGAGCACCCTGGCTACGCAGCCCGCCTGCGCGGCGGCTGCCGCCAGTCCGGCAAGTCCGAAGCCGATTGCCGGGATCGCCTGGGTGCGGGCCAGCCTGGTTTGCTGCCGTGTCCAGGCGCGGGCGGCGGTCTTGCTGTCCTGCATGTCGGGTGATGTAGCGTATGCCTTGGGTAAGGCGAAGGAAGGAAGGCTTTGTTTTTCGGAAAACAGCAAAACTTCTGCTACCCGCGCTGGCGGGGAGGTGTGCGCCTGGCCTGCCCGCGCGCGCGCCGGCAGGATCGGCGCGCCTCTCGGGCAGGCGGTGAGCAGAAAGTTTGCCTCCGAGCCTACTCTACGCGTCCTCGGACTGAGAAGCAGGCGTCAACGGCACCCGCACGACATAACGCGTGCCGTCCGTCTCCTCCACCACGAGCGTGCCGCCGAGCTGGCGCGCGAAGCCGCGTATCAGCGTGAGCCCCAGGCCGTCACGCGTTCCAGTCTCCGTCTCCGTACGCCCGGCCGGTATGCCTATGCCGTCATCCTCGACCACCAGTTCGGCGGAGCCGTCCGCGTCGGTGAGCCGCACGCACACGACCCCGTTGCGGCCCTTCGGAAAGGCGTATTTCACCGCGTTGCTGACCGCCTCCGTCACGATGAGCGACAGCGGCACGGCCTGATCGCTGTGCATCTGCAAGGGACTGGCCTTGATGCTCAGGCTGATGCGCCTGCCGGGCGTCTCCCCCATGGCGTTGAAGATCTGGCCGCATAGCTCCTTGAGGAACGCCGGCATGTCTATCGTGTGGACCTCGCCCTGCAGATAGAGGTGGCGGTGCAGGGTGGCCAAAGCGCGCACGCGGTCGCGCGCGCTGGCGAACTCGGCGCGGGCTTCCGGCTGGCGTATGCGCGCGGCCTGCAAGTTCAGCAGCGAGGCCACAATCTGAAGGTTGTTCTTCACCCGATGGTGAATCTCTTTCATCAGAAGCTCCTGCTTTTCGACATCGGCCACCTGCCTGATGGCGTGGGCGCGCAGCGAGTCAGTGGCTTCGGCGAACGAGGCGGCGAGGTCGCGTATCTCTGTTGGCGGGTATGGCGTCAGGTTCGGCTCGAACGCGCCGCCGGCCCGCCAGGCGGCCACACCCTGGCTGAGCCTGGTGAGGGGCTCGACCAGGGCCAAATGCGTGCCCACCGCGACGGCGGCCAGGCCAAGCAACAGCAACAGGCCGAGTTGGCCCAGGCGGCGAATCAGCAGATCGGTGGCGGCCGCCTGGTCCAGGCGCGCGGGGTAGCCGACGATCAGGCTATAGCCGTCACTCAGCCGGGCCGAGGCGTAAGCGTAAGGAACGCCGTCAGTCGACCGCGCGTCCATCACCATCGGGGCATGCTCGAGCTGGGACAGCAGCGGCGATGACGGCAGACACGTCTTGTCCGCGTCGGACACCTGGACCAGGCTGCCGGCCGAGTCGGCGATCCACAAGGCACGCGCGGCCGTAGCCTGCGCGCCCGGGAACTGGCGAAGCGAATCGATGCGCAAGCCCGCATAGACGAAACCCACGACCTGCGCTCCCGCCGTGATGGGATAGGCGGCCGGGATGATCTGATAACCGGTCAGCGGGCTTTTGTGGATGGTACCCAGAACCAGGTCACGGCGCAGGCGGGCGGCGGCGAACAGCGATGCGTACACGGCGTCTGCGTGGGCCAGCTCTGCCTGAGGGATGTCGCGCGCGGAGCACACGATCGCGCCGGAGCGGTTGCCGGCCGCGATGTTCGAGTAGCGCGCCACCTGCAGGAGCAGGACGCTGGCCAGGCGTTCATGACAGGCGGCCGGGTTGCCGTTTGAAAGCTCAGCCACTTGCGAGAGCGCCTGCATCATCTGCTCCGCGCCGGCGATCGCCGCGGTGTGACGCGCGACCGCGGCCTTCCGCAGCCGCGAGGCTGTCTGCGACGTCGCGTCCAAGGCAAGGCGGTAGTTTTGCCAGGCGATGGTTGCCGACAGCATGAGCAGCGGAACCGCCGCGATTAAAACGATCAGTGCGAGGCGGGTTCGTATGGGCCCGAACAAGGTGCGCAGACGGCCAAACATGTGGCGCCGGCCCGCCGTGACGGGCGGCATGTCTGTCACCTCTTCCTGTCCTCTTCGATCAACCTGAGCAATTCTTCGGGGATCGGTTCGTGCGCCACATTGTCGAATATGTCGTGCAAGCCCTTCTGCAACCAGAGGTCAAAGGCGGCTTCGGTCTTGCGCGGCTTTTTCTGTGCTGCCTTGGGAGCGACGGATCGGCTCGGGTCATTCGCCTTGGGCATCATAGACTGCTCGTGATCCTCGTGCGGGCCTGCACAGGCAAACGGCCGCCCCTTAAAGGGCGGCCGTATGACCCCGTCTCAACTACAGGTGGAGACCTTTTGTTGCGTCAAGCGCGGATTACATCCCGCTCACCTTCGGCCAGGCGACGCGCCAGCAGGGCGGCGGCGTTGCGTCCGGCCTTGCTGCTCTCCTTGGTCTCCCCGAGCAGCCAGCTCTCCAGTTGACGGCGGGCACGGAACACGCGGCTCTTGGCAGTGCCGACGGCGCAGCCGGTGGACTCGGCCAAGGCCTCATAGCTCATGCCGTGCACCACCACCATCACCAGCGCCTCGCGCTGGTCCGAGGGCAGCCGCGTCATCGCCGCGGCGAGTTCCTTCAGGGCCAGGCGGTCCTCATGCGGCGCTTCGGTGGCGAAGACGCTGCTTGGCACGTCGTCGATGTCTGTCGTGTCGCGGCGCTTGCGCAGGTTGCTGATGAAACGGTTACGCAGGATGCGGTGCATCCAGGCCGGAAAATTGGTGCCGGGGATGAAACTCTGCTGTGCGGAGAGCGCGTTGCAGACGGCGTCCTGCACGAGGTCCTCGGCGGCGGCCCGGTTGCGTGTCAGCGCAAGTGCCTGAATTCGCAGCTTTGGCAGGATGGCGATGATCTGATCGTGGAATGTCGGCATCATAATGTCGGCGGTCATCGGTCTCTCCGTCTTCCTGTATCAACCAATGACGCAGGCTTGAAATGCGCTGCATCGGTTTCAATCACGAAATCGTTATCTGTTGAGAACTGCGCTCTTTCGGCAAGCTTCAGGCCCGTGGCTTGACTGGTCGGGGAGGAGGCAAGGCCTTCTTTTTCGAGAAAAAGAAGCAAAAAGCTTTTGCTCCGCTGTCGCGGGAACGTTGAGCCTGCGTTCCGCCAGACGCATTCGGCGGGGATGAAAGTTTCTCTGTAGCCGGCACTTAGGCGTCCCAGGGCCTGCTGTCGTTGCCAAAAGCCTCGGCAAGCTTTCCGCGCGCGCGCGAGACGCGGGCCCGCATGGTGCCGACCGGCACGTTGCACACGACCGCCGCTTCCTCATGGGTGAGCTCCTGGGCGCCCACCAGCACCAGCGCCTCGCGCAGTAGCGGCGGCAGGGTCCACAGCATGCGTGACATGTCGGCGATCTCGCCGTGATGCTGCTGAAGGCGTTCGCCGCTCCCGCCATGCCGCGCCAAAGCGGCCTCCTCCCGCTTGCGGCGGCGTGCCTGCTCGTAGAAGGCGTTTCGCAAAATCGTGAACACCCAGGCTTTCAGGCTTGTCTCAGGCTGAAACTGGGACAGGGAAGCCAGCGCCCGGACGATCGTGTCTTGCACCAGATCGTCTGATTTCGAACGGTCGCGCACCAGGAAACGCGCGTAAGCCCGCAGCTCAGGCAGCAATGCCGCCAGGTCGCGACGAACGTCCTGGACCGGTTCGCCACTTGCCTCGAACCTGGCTTTGCTCTTGGACGAAGTGGCCATGTTAGCGTAGGCATCCCGGTCGGCGGCGTGTCCGACACATGCTGGCTTGGCAAAATCTCTGCACCTATCCGTCTCCGAGGAACCACGATGACCGTTCTACGCCGCGAAGACCTGATACGGGCGCTTCCCTACGCCCGTAGGTATGCCCGCGCCCTGACCGGCAGCCAACCGGCCGGCGACGCGCTTGTGGCGGACTGCCTGCGCGACACGCTGGCCGAACGGGCCGAACACCCGGCCGACCCGATAACCGACGCGCGGCATGCGCTCTATCGTGGCGTCACCCGGCGCTTCGACGAGAGCGGGCGCGGCGGCGACGGCGACGGCCTGTCCGCCAAGCAGCGGCAGTTGCTGCTGCTGACCTCGCTGGAGGAGGTGTCGGCCGGCGACGCGGCGCCGATACTGGGGATCCCCCCGGAGACAGCCGCACAGCTTCTGGGTGACGCGCGCGAGCGCCTGCGTGCCTCGGCGGCGACCGACGTCCTTATAATTGAGGACGAGCCGATCATCGCCATGGATCTCGAGGAGCTGGTACAAAGCTGCGGTCACAGGGTGGTGGGTGTCGCCTCCTCCGAGACGGAGGCGATCAAGCTTGCCAAGCAGACACGTCCGGGGCTGATCCTGGCCGACATCAATCTTGGCCTGGGTGGCGACGGGACGAGCGCGGTTAGCGCCATACTGGCGAGCCACTACGCGCCGGTAATCTTCGTGACCGCCTACCCGGAGCGCCTGCTGACCGGCGATGCGGTCGAGCCGGCTTTCGTGATCACCAAGCCGTTCGAGCCGCTGACCCTGGCGATTGCGACGTATCAGGCGGTAACGGGTGGCGTGCAGATGGACAGCGTCTGACGCACGAAGAAAGTCGAAGATACGGACAAAGAATACCCGCGCCCTGTCGGCGGCTCCCCGGATGCGCCCGCGCCAGCGGAGTTGAAAATTTGCCTGTTGTGAAAAAGATGAGCCTTGCTCACTCCCCGTCGTCGCGCAACCGAAAGCACCCTCGCGCTCTTCACCCCCGCGAAGCGGTGAGGAATTCCTGATGGCGGCAACACGCGGCCCCTTGCGTATACTGGGCGGGCGGCTTGCGGACGTGGCGGCGCAGGCGAAACACGCGACAGAGCTCGGGTTCAGCCATCTGCTGCTGCCGCCGCCCTGGCTGGCGGCCAGCCCGTCCGATCCGTACCTGACGCAAGATTTCACAGCGTTTGCACCTGGCCTCGGTGTGGCCGGAGTGCCTGAGCTCGTCAGGGCTGCCGGCGAGGCGGCGTTGCTTGTCGACGTGCAGCTCGACGCGGTTTCGGCGAAAGCCGATCTGACGGGGGCGCCGTTCGCAGTCCCCGATCCAGCCGGCTTGCTTGACCCGCGCCGCCGGCTGCGTGGCGATGCCGCGACGGCGCGCCTGGATGGGGCGGAGGACGTCGCCGCCCTGGCAACCTGGTGGGCGACGCGGCTCCAGTCCTGGCACAGGCAAGGCCTGGCGGGTTTTCGCCTGTTGGGCTTGCAGGCCATCGCCGCCGGCCTGTTGCCGGGGTTTTTTGCTGCCTTGCGCGAAGCGTTGCCGCAGGCGGTGCTGCTCCCCTGGACTCCCGGCCTCTCGCGGGAGACGGTGCTCGGCTTGCGCGGACGCGAGGCGGACGGCGTGTTCGCCTCCCTGCCGTGGTGGGGCGGGCGGGCGGACTGGCTGTGGGAAGAGGCGGCCGCCCTGGTGAGCGTGGCGCCGCTTCTCGGCCTGGACGGGGTTCCGCAGGGACCGGACCATGCGCCGGCCGGGGTGCACACGCCACCCGGCCTGGCTGCGGTGCTTGGCCAGGGCTGGCTGCATGTTCCGGCGGCGCAGGACGATCCCGCCGAACTGCGCCGGCTGAACGCGACAATCGCCGGGGAGACTGCGCTGGCGGCGCGGTTGCCGGCGCGGCTTCCAACCGGCGAGGCCGGGCCGGTGATCAGCCTGCTTCGTACTGACAGTGCGGATCTGCGCCAGGCAACACGGGCCGCGCTGGCGGTGGTCAACACGGACACGCAATTGCAGCTGGGCGTAAAGGGCGCGGCGCTGCTTACGGCCGCCGGTGGCGCGTTCGGACGTTTCGCGGATGCGGACGGCAACGGCCTTTCTCCTGAGGGCCTGGTCCACCTGGCGCCTGGCGCCACGCGGCTTTTCACCGCGGCGAGGCGCCGGGACGCGCAGGAGGCGCCCCGGGCGGCGCCGGAAGCGGCCAGGAAAGCGGCGGCAGCGCCGAGGCTGGCGATCGAAAACCCGCAGCCTTGCGTCGACTCCGGGCGGCATCCGGTGAAGGCGACAGCCGGCGAGGTGGTAACGGTGACCGCCGACGTGGTGTTCGACGGACACGACGTGATCGCCGCGGCCTTGCGCTGGCGCGCGCCGGGCGAGGTGGCCTGGCGCGAGGTGGCGATGCGTCCGCTCGGCAACGACGTCTGGACCGCCGACATGCCGCTGGCCTGCATGGGGCTGCATCACTATGTGGTGGCCGCGTGGCGGGATGACTGGGCCACCTTCCACAACGAGCTGACGAAGAAATCCGCCGTCGGGCTACGGGTGACGCTTGAGCTTGCCGAGGGCGAGGCGCTGGTGCGTGCGGCACAGGCCCGCAAGGCCGACCCGGCTTCCGGCAGTCTTGGCGCGGCTTTGCGCGACAGGCTGGACGCACTGGCCGGGCTGGATGAGGCGGGGCGGACCCGCGCGCTTCTGGAGCCGGAGCTGGCGGAGCTGATGCGGGCGGCGGATACGCGCCCGTTCAAGGTGGAGACGCCGGCGATACCGGTGGATGCGGAGCGCGCGCTGGCAAGCTACGCGAGCTGGTACGAGATCTTCCCGCGCAGCATGAGCGACGACCCGGGCCGACATGGCAACTTCGCCGACGTGGAGCGGCATCTGCCGCGCATAAGGGACATGGGCTTCGACGTGCTGTATTTCCCGCCGATCAGCCCGATCGGCCGGACCAATCGCAAGGGCCGCAACAACACGCTGACGCCTGCGCCGGACGATCCCGGCAGCCCCTACGCCGTGGGCTCGCCTGAGGGCGGGCACGACGCGCTGCACCCCGAGCTGGGCACGCTCGCCGACTTCCGGCATCTGCAGCAGGCTGCCGCCGCGCATGGCCTGGAGGTGGCGATCGACTTCGCCATCCAGTGCTCGCCTGACCACCCGTGGCTGCGCCAGCATCGCGGCTGGTTCGACTGGCGGCCGGACGGCTCGATACGCTATGCCGAGAACCCGCCGAAAAAATACGAGGACATCGTCAACGTCGATTTCTACGCCGAGGACGCGGTGCCGGGCCTCTGGGCGGCGCTGTGCGACGTGGTGCTGTTCTGGTGCGAGCAGGGCATACGCATCTTCCGCGTCGACAACCCGCACACCAAGCCGTTCCCGTTCTGGGAGTGGATGATACGCGAGGTACGCGCGCGCTACCCCGAAGCGATGTTCCTGGCAGAGGCGTTCACCCGGCCGAAGATCATGTACCGGCTGGCGAAAGTCGGCTTCTCGCAATCCTATACGTATTTTACCTGGCGCAACGACAAGGCGGAGCTGGAGGAGTACCTGACGGAGCTGGGCGAAGCGCCGGCGCGCCACGTCTTCCGGCCGCATTTCTTCGTCAACACGCCGGACATCAACCCGGTGTTTCTGCAGGGCTCTGGCCGTGGCGGTTTTCTGATACGCGCGGCGCTGGCCGGCACGCTGTCCGGCCTGTTCGGCGTCTATTGCGGCTTCGAGCTGTGCGAGGCGGCGGCGGTGCCCGGCAAGGAAGAGTATCTCGACAGCGAGAAATACCAGCTGCGCGCCTGGGACTGGCAGCGGGCCGGCAACATCGTGGCAGAGATCACGGCGCTGAACCGTATCAGGCGGCGCAATCCCGCCTTGCAGACGCATCTGGGCGTGCGCTTCCTGCCGGCGGCCAATGAGAAGGTGCTGTTCTACGAAAAGGCGACGCCGGACCGGTCCAACGTGGTGCTGGTGGCCGTCAGCCTGGACCCGCACCTCCCGCAGGAGGCTGACGTCGAGTTGCCGCTGTGGTCCTGGCGCCTGCCCGACGAGGGCGCGCTCGCCATGGATGACCTGCTCGCCGGCACGTCCGCAGTTTGGCAGGGCAGGCAGCATCGCGTCCGGCTGACCCCCGAGCAGCCTTACGCCATCTGGCGCGCCCACCCTGCCGCCTGATCGCCGAATTGTATCCGCGCTCAATATCGCATACGGACCACCGATGAATGCTCACCCACACGCGACCGCGCCCGAGGATCCGCTCTGGTACAAGGACGCGATCATCTACCAGCTCCACCTGAAATCCTTCTTCGACGCCGACAACGACGGCATCGGCGACTTTAAGGGGCTGATCGACAAGCTGGACTACATCTCCGAGCTGGGTGTGACCGCAATCTGGATGCTGCCGTTCTATCCCTCGCCACGGCGCGATGACGGCTACGACATCGCCGATTATCGCGGCGTTCACCCCGATTACGGCACGCTGGCCGACGTGCGCCGGTTCATCGAGGCGGCGCACGAACGCGACATACGCGTGATCACCGAACTTGTGATCAATCACACGAGCGACCAGCACCCGTGGTTTCAGCGCGCGCGCGCGGCCCCGCCCGGCTCGCCGGAGCGCGATTTCTATGTGTGGTCCGACGACGACGACAGGTATGCCGGCACGCGGGTGATCTTTCTGGACACCGAGAAATCAAACTGGACGTGGGACGACGAGGCCAAAGCCTATTTCTGGCACCGGTTCTACTCGCACCAGCCAGACCTGAACTTCGACAACCCGGCGGTGCTCGACGAGGTGCTCTCGGTGATGCGGTTCTGGCTGGACATGGGGATCGACGGCCTGCGCCTGGACGCGGTGCCGTATCTGGTGGAGCGGGAAGGCACCAACAACGAGAACCTCTCCGAGACGCATGACATACTCAAGCGGATACGTGCCGAGCTGGACCGTCACGCGCCGGGGCGCATGCTGCTGGCCGAGGCAAACCAGTGGCCGGAGGACGCGCAGCAATATTTCGGCGACGGCGACGAATGCCACATGTCGTTCCACTTCCCGCTGATGCCGCGCATGTACATGGCAATCGCGCGCGAGGATCGTTTTCCGATCACCGACATCATGCGGCAGACTCCGGCAATCCCGGCGAACTGCCAGTGGGCGGTGTTCCTGCGCAACCATGACGAGCTGACGCTGGAGATGGTGACCAGCGCGGAGCGCGACTATCTCTGGGAGACGTACGCCAGCGACAGGAGGGCGCGCATCAACCTCGGCATCAGACGCCGGCTGGCGCCTCTGCTGGAGCGCGACCGCCGCCGCATCGAGCTGATGAACGGGCTGCTGCTCTCCATGCCCGGCACGCCGGTGATCTATTACGGCGACGAGCTCGGCATGGGCGACAACATCCATCTTGGCGACCGCGACGGCGTGCGCACGCCTATGCAGTGGTCGGTTGACCGCAATGGCGGCTTTTCGCGCGCCGATCCGGCGGCACTCGTGCTGCCGCCGATCATGGATCCGATCTACGGCTATCCCGCGGTGAACGTGGAGAGCCAGGCGCGCGACCAGCATTCGTTGCTGAACTGGATGCGCACCATGCTCGCGGTGCGGCGCCAGCACCGTGCTTTCGGCCGCGGCACGCAGCGCTTCCTCTACCCGAACAACCGCCGCATACTCGCCTACCTGCGCGAGCACGCCGACGAGCATGGCGAAGAGGTTCTGCTCTGCGTCAGCAACCTGTCGCGCACGGCGCAGGCGGTGGAGCTGGACCTCTCGGCGTTCTCCGGGCGCACGCCGATCGACATCGTGGGCGGCAATGCGTTTCCGGCGATCGGGCAACTGTCCTACCTGCTGACGCTGCCTGCCTACGCGTTCTACTGGTTCTCCCTGGTGCCGGAAGCGGCGATGCCCTCACGCGGCGGCCAGGTGTCTGCGCCGCTGCCGGAATACGCGACGATCGTGCTGCGCCATGACATCAGCGAAGTCCTGCAGCCGACAGGCCGCGCCATA
This sequence comes from Rhodospirillales bacterium, assembly GCA_903643085.1. Taxonomy (GTDB): domain Bacteria; phylum Pseudomonadota; class Alphaproteobacteria; order Acetobacterales; family Acetobacteraceae; genus BOG-908. Next base: position 8,404 of record CAHJWU010000019.1, on the reverse strand, counting down.
CTCGAGCGCGAGGTGCTGCCGGCCTACCTGCAGAAGCGCCGCTGGTTTGCCGCCAAGGGCGAGAAGCTGTCCAGCGTCAAGCTGAGCTATGCCGTCAAGCTGGGAGAGGGCCTGCGCGCCTCCCTGCTGACGGAGGTGGATGCGGAGATCGGCGACCGTGTGGAAAGCTATACGCTGCCGCTCGGCATCTGCCGCGACGACCACACAAGCGGCCCGCTGGCCCAGCAGCTTGCCGTCACGCGGGTGCGGCGGGCGGCGGAGGTGGGCTATCTCACCGACGGTTTCGCGCTCGACGCGTTCACCCGCAACATCATCGACGCGATGCGGGCCGAGCGGAAAATGAGCTTCGCCGGCGGACATCTGGAGTTTTCCAAGACCAGCCTGCTGGATGAGCTCGGTCTGCCCGACACCCTGGAGATACGGCGCCTGTCTGCCGAGCAGTCGAACAGCTCGCTGATCGCAGACGAGAAGCTCGTCCTGAAGATCGTGCGGAAGGTGCTGGCGGGGCGCCATCCCGAGGCCGAGATGACCGGCTATCTCACGGCGTGCGGTTTCGCCAACATCGCACCGCTGCTCGGCGAGGTGTTGCGCAGGGACGAGGCCGGCGTGCAGCACACGGTCATGCTGGCGCAAGGCTTCGTGCACAACCAGGGCGACGCCTGGGAGTGGACGCTCGACTATCTCAAGCGTGTCTCGGCAGACATATCCGGCAGTGACGACGCGGCCGCCTTTGAGGACGCGCTGTCCGGCTACCTGGCCCTCGCCAGCGCGATCGGCAGGCGGCTGGCCGAAATGCACGAGGTCCTGGCAGGCGAGACGGACGACCCGGCCTTCAGGCCGGAGCCCGCCGATGCGGCGGCGGTGAACGCCTGGGCGGAGGGCGTGGTCGAGCAGATCGACCTGGCGGTCCAGGCCTGCCAGCGTGTCACCGACTGGCCGGACGAGGCGACGCACGCGCTGTCGTCGGATTTCCTTGGGCATGCCGATGCGTTGCGCGCAGCGGCCTGGCGCCTGTCCGGGGCGGCCGCCGGTCTGGCCACGCAGACGCGCGTGCACGGCGACTTCCATTTGGGCCAGGTGCTGGTCACGCCGGGTGACGCGACGCTGATCGACTTCGAGGGCGAGCCGGCCAAGACGATGGCGCAGCGGCGCGCGAAATCCTCGCCGTTGCGCGACGTCGCCGGCCTGCTGCGGTCCTTCGACTATGCGGCCGCAAGCGCGCTGGCCGGCCGCGTGCCGGTGTCCGGCCAGGCGGTCGAGCGGCAGGTGAATCTGGTGGAACTGTTCAGGCAGACCGCGGGACGGGCGTTCCTCGAAGCTTACAGGAGCGTACTGCATGCGGCCCCGAAACCATGGGTGGAAAAGTCGGCGGAGCAGACGCTTCTGGACCTCTTCCTGCTGGAAAAAGCGGCCTACGAGGTACGCTACGAAGCAGCCAACCGGCCTGGCTGGATCGGCATACCGCTGGCCGGCCTCTCACGGGTCTCCGCCCGCCTGCTGCAGGAGGCCAGCGAGAATGTCTGAGACCCTGGTGGCGACCGGCGCGCCAGCCCGCGCTGAGATCGATGCGATCGTGCAGGCCAGGCATGGCGATCCGTTCGCCGTGCTCGGCCCGCACCGCGTCGGGGAGGGCGTGGCCGTGCGGGCGTTCCTGCCAGGTGCCGCTAGCGTGCAGATCGCGTCGCGCCGCGATGGCCGGGTTCTGGCGCAGATGTCGCTGGTCGATGAGGCGGGCCTGTGGAGCAGCGTGTTGCCGGAGCAGGCGCCCTACCGGTTCCGCATCACCTATGGGCAGGCCGTCATTGAGACGGAAGACCCTTACAGTTTCGCGCCTCTGCTCGGCGAGATGGATCTCCATCTGCTCGCGGAAGGGCGCCACCGGGATTTCGCACGCGTGCTCGGCGCGCACGCCGCGCGTATCGACGGGGTGGACGGCGTGCGGTTTGCCGTGTGGGCGCCGAACGCGCGCAGGGTTTCCGTTGTCGGCAGCTTCAATCTCTGGGACGGACGGCGCCATCCGATGCGGCTGCGGCACGGGCCCGGCGTATGGGAGCTGTTCATCCCGCGCGTGACACCGGGCGCGGTGTATAAATACGAGATCATGGGGCCTGACGGCGCCACGCTGCCGCTGAAGGCCGATCCCGTGGCCCAGCAGACGGAGCGGCCGCCGGCCACCGGCTCCATCGTGCCGGAACCCTGGGAGCCTGCCTGGACCGATGGCGAGTGGATGGCCGCCCGGGCAGTGCGGCAGCGTCCGCAGGCGCCGATGTCGGTCTACGAGATGCATGCGATGTCCTGGCTCCCGGAATCGCATGTTTCCGACTACACCTGGGAGGATCTGGCCGACAGGCTGGTCCCCTACCTGCAGCAGATGGGCTTCACGCATGTGGAGCTGATGCCGGTGATGGAGCATCCGTTCGGCGGCTCCTGGGGCTACCAGCCGCTCGGCCAGTTTGCACCCACGGCGCGGCTGGGTCCGCCTGACGGTTTCGCCCGCCTCGTCGATCGCTTCCACGCGGCGGGGATAGGCGTGATACTTGACTGGGTGCCAGCGCATTTCCCCACGGACGCGCATGGCCTGGCGAATTTCGACGGCACCGCGCTCTACGAACACCAGGACCCGCGCGAAGGCTTCCACCGCGACTGGAACACGTTCATCTACAACCACGGCCGCAACGAAGTACGGGCGTTCCTGATCGGCAGCGCGCTGCACTGGCTGGAGCGTTTCCACGTGGATGGTATACGCGTCGATGCCGTGGCCTCTATGCTGTATCGCGATTACAGCCGGCCACAGGGCGAGTGGGTGCCAAACATCCATGGCGGCCGGGAGAACCTCGAAGCGATCGGGTTCTTCCACGAGCTGTCGCGCGCCATGCAGGATCGCGTGCCGGGCGCCGTGATGATCGCCGAGGAATCCACCGCGTTCCCGCTCGTCTCGCGTCCGGTGGAGGAGGGCGGCCTGGGCTTCGACTACAAGTGGAACATGGGGTGGATGCACGACTCGCTGCACTACATGGAAGAGCAGCCTGTCTATCGCCGCTGGCACCACGGCGAGATTACCTTCGGTCTGGTGTATGCGTTCTCGGAGCGCTTCGTGCTGCCGCTCTCGCATGACGAGGTGGTATACGGAAAAGGCTCGCTGATCGGCAAGATGCCAGGCGACGACTGGCAGAAATTCGCCAATCTGCGTGCCTATTTCGGCTTCATGTGGACGCATCCCGGCAAGAAGCTGCTGTTCATGGGCGGCGAGTTCGCCCAGGTTCGCGAGTGGAACCACGACGCCGGGCTGGACTGGTTCCTGCTCGACAACCCGATGCATCGCGGCATGCAATCCTTGCTTGGCGATCTCAACCGCGCCTACCGCGCCAATCCCGCGCTGCATGTGCGCGACACCGAAGCGGAGGGTTTCCGCTGGGTGGTGATGGACGATTCCGAGCAGAGCGTGTTTGCCTATCTCAGGCTCGGCGCGGATGGCGACCCGCCCGTGCTGGTGGTCTGCAACTTCACGCCGATGCCGCGCTACGGCTACCGCGTCGGTGTGCCGCAACACGGCGCCTGGCAGGAAATCGTCAACACGGACGCGGCGGTCTATGGCGGGTCCAATCTGGGTAATGGCGGATCGATCGATGCCGAGAACGTGGCGATCCACGGCATGGCGGTGTCGCTTTCCCTGACTCTGCCGCCTTTGGCGACCCTGGTTTTGCGGGCGGCTTAGTTTGCAAGCAAGCAGTCCTTGTTCGAAGAAAGGACCAAACAGGTTTGCTTCGCTGTCGCACTCCGTCTCAGCCGCCGCCGGTAGAAACACGAAGTTTTTGCTTCCTTTCTTCAAAGAAGGCCTTCCTTAAGGACCAGCAGTGACCCACACCCCCCTCTTCGGCGCCATACTCTCAGATGACGAAGCGCAGTTCAGCCTATGGGCACCGTCCGTGCCAACCGTGTCGCTGCAGATTGACCAAGGCGAGCCCATGCCCATGCGGGCACAGGACGGCTGGTTCACGGCAACGGCGCCAGCCTCTGCCGGCACCGCCTACAGCTTCGTACTGCCTGACGGCACGCGCGTGCCCGATCCCGCTTCGCGCGCGCAGGAGGATGACGTGCACGGTCCGAGCCTGGTCGTCGATCCCGCCGCTCATGCGTGGCGGACGACTGATTGGCGGAATCGCCCATGGCACGAGGCGGTCATCTACGAACTCCACCCCGGCGCCTTCGGTGGCTTCAACGGCATACGCGCCCAGCTTGCAAGGCTGCGCGCGCTCGGCGTGACCGCGGTCGAGCTGATGCCGATCGCGGATTTTCCCGGCAAGCACAATTGGGGCTATGACGGCGTGCTTCCTTTCGCGCCCGACCGGGCCTACGGCACGCCGGACGAACTGAAAGCGCTGGTGGACGCCGCGCATGCCGAGGGGCTGATGATGTTCCTTGACGTAGTCTACAACCATTTCGGTCCGGACGGCGCCTATCTGCACGCCTATGCGAAGGCGTTTTTCGACGAGGGCGTGCACACGCCCTGGGGTGCGGCTATCGATTTCAAGAAGCCCGAAGTCTGCGCCTTCTTTACCCAGAACGCATTGATGTGGCTGAACGAATACCGCTTCGACGGCCTGCGTTTTGACGCGGTCCACGCGATATCGCCGCCGGAGTTCCTGCCGCAGCTTGCTGCCGCCATACGCGAGGGTGCGGAGCGGCCGGTGCATCTCGTGCTCGAGCACGAAGGCAACAAATCGAGCCTGCTGCGTGGACCGGAGGCGAAATTGTTCGACGCGCAATGGGCCGATGACTGGCACCATTGCCTGCACGTGCTGCTCACCGGCGAAAAGGAAGGTTATTACGAGAGCTTTGCCGATCCGGCCGAGCAGCTCGCAACCGCTCTGGCCGAGGGCTTCGTGTTTCAAGGCCAGATATCGCCGCATCACGGCACGCCGCGTGGCGAGCCTTCCGCCGGTCTGGCGCCTACTGCCTTCGTGATCTGCCTGCAAAATCATGATCAGATAGGCAACCGCGCCATGGGCGAGCGGCTTGCCGCTTTGGCCGATCCGCAGGCTTTGGCCGCGGCAACCGCCTTGCTGCTCCTCTCTCCGTTCATCCCCCTGCTGTTCATGGGCGAGGAGTGGGGCAGCCGCACGCCGTTCCTGTTCTTCACTGACCACAACGAGCAGCTTGCCGATCTCGTGCGGGAGGGCAGGCGCCGCGAGTTCGCGCATTTTGCCGCATTCCACGATGAGAGCAGGCGCGCGCAGATACCCGATCCGAACGCAGGGAGCACGTTCCAGGCCTCGGTGCCCGAACTGTCAGAGGCCTCGCGGGAGGGTCACGCATCTGTGCTTGACCTGCATCAGCGCCTGCTGGCGCTGCGTCACGAACACATCATCCCCGGCATACCAGGCTGCCGCAGCGCCGGCGCACATGCGATCGGACCGCAAGCCGTTCGCGCCGCATGGTCTTTGGGCGGCGGAGACACGCTGACGATTGGCGTCAATTTCGGTGAGTCTTCCGTCGACATCGAAGCTTTTCCGGGCGAGATCATCTTCAGCACGACGCCGCTGCCGGCAGGGGGTGCGCTGCCGCCGCGCTGCACCGTCGCGGCCCTGGCCCGGCGCTCATGACTGATGAGACCCTGGCCGAGCTGGCAAGTGCGGCCGGAGTCGCGCGATCGTGGAAGGACGTGTTCGGCAAGACGCATGAGGTGGCGCCACCGACTCTGCGGGCTGTGCTGGCGGCACTCGATCTTCCTGCGGCCACCGACGGCGATGTTGCCGACAGCCTGCACAGGGCGCGTCTTAGGGACGCCATACTGCCGCCGCTTCTCACCGTTGATGCGGGCGCGCGCGTCGCAGTGCCGGGCGGCGGCGGCGGCTACGAGCTGGTGCTTGAGGACGGCCGCGTGTTCGCCGGACGGACCGAGCCGCATCGAGGGGCTGCTGAGATCCCGCCGATACTCGAGCCGGGCTATCACACGCTGTCTTTCGGTGAGAAGCGCACCTGCCTCGCGGTGGCGCCGCCACGATGCTTCACCGCTCCCGAGGCGATGCACGCGCCGAAGGGCTGGGGACTGGCCGTGCAGCTCTACGCGCTGCGCCGGTCGGGCGATGCCGGCCTGGGCGACTTCGCGGCACTTGCCGAACTTGCGGCGTCCGCTGCGGCCCATGGCGCCGAGGCGATCGGCATCTCGCCCGTCCATGCCCAGTTCACCGCGGATTCCGACCGGTTCAGCCCTTACGCGCCGTCCAGCAGGACAGCGTTGAACGTGCTGCATGCGAGCATCGACACGGCCAACCCTGCTCTCTCCGCCGGAGGCCTGGTGGACTGGCCGGAGGCATCCCGGTTTCGCCTGGGCGAGCTGCGCAGGATGTTTGCCGAGTCCCGCCTGGACGCGGACGAATGTGCGGCGCTCGAGGCGTTCCGACGGAAACAGGCCGGCCGCCTGCAGGCGCACGCGCTGTTCGAGGCGCTGCACGGCCATTTCTTCTCCGCCGACAAGGCGCTCTGGCACTGGCGGTCCTGGCCGGCGGCGTTCCGGAGCCCGGACACCCGGGAGGTGGCGGGGTTTGCAGCGGAGCACGGCGAGGAGATCGCCTTCCACGCGTGGTTGCAGTTCCGTGCCGACCGCGGTCTTGCGGCAGCCCAGGCGGCGTGCCGGGCGGCCGGCATGGGCATAGGCCTGGTCAGCGACCTCGCCGTCGGCACGGATTCCGGCGGCAGCCAGTGCTGGAGCCGGCAGAGCGAAACGCTGCTTGGCTTGACCGTGGGCGCGCCGCCCGACCTCATGCAGCGCAACGGCCAGAACTGGGGGCTGACCGCTTTTTCGCCCACCGGCCTTGCCGCCAGTGGCTACACCACATACCGCGAGATGCTGCAGACGGCGCTGGCCCATGCAGGCGGCATGCGTATTGATCATGCCATGGGACTGAACCGGCTGTGGGTCATCCCCGACGGTGCCACCGGGGCACAGGGCGCCTATCTGGAATTTCCGGAGACCGACCTGCTCCGCCTTATCAGGCTGGAGTCGCATCGCCACCGTGCAATCGTGCTGGCAGAGGATCTCGGGACCGTTCCGGAGGGCTTCCAGGATCGTCTGCGGGACTGCGGCATCGACGGCATGCGCGTGCTCTGGTTCGAGCGCGACACCGAGGAGCACTTCACGCCGCCCGACACCTGGACGCCACGCGCCGCGGCGATGACGAGCACGCATGACCTGCCGACGCTCGCCGGCTGGTGGTCCGCCAATGACATCGCCTGGAATGAGAAACTCGGCAACCTGGCGGAGCCGGCTGAGGCGCGGAGCACGCGCGGACTTGACCGCGTGGCACTGTGGCGAACCCTGCAAAATTCTGGCGCGGCCGAAGCCGCATGCCCCGCCGAGGACGATACCGCCAGCTTTGCGGACGCCGCTTGCGTGCATGTCGGCAAGAGCGCCTGTGAGCTGGTGATGCTTCCCGTCGAGGACGCGCTTGGACTGCGCGAGCAGCCCAACCTTCCTGGGACGCTTGATGAACACCCCAACTGGCGCCGCCGGCTGCCGGCTGACTCTGCGGTGCTGCTCGACGAGCCGGCAACCGCGCGGCGCCTGCAGGCTTTGTCTGCGGCGCGTAAGCAAGGCTAGAAGGCAAGCGGCCCTTTAAGAGGGCCAGATTTCGCATCCGCATCGGGCGGTTCCATCCGGACAGGCCGAAGCGGCCAAGCGTCGGGAACGCCGAAGTTTTCCGCTGCTATTTCCAAACAAGAAGGTCCTGCTTTCTTCCTACCGGAGACCGAACGCGTGGCCCTCAAGAACCTGACAGCAACGGCCCGCCTGCAGTTCCACAAGGGTTTCACGCTGGATGACGGCGCTGGCCTGGTGCCATATCTGGCGAAGCTCGGCATCAGCCACCTCTACGCCTCACCCATCTTCCACGCCCGCGCCGGCTCCACCCACGGCTACGACATCGTCGATCACACCGAGATCAACCCCGAACTCGGCGGCATGGACGCGCTGCGCCGCATGGTGGCCGCCCTGCGTGCGCACGAGATGGGGCTGATACTGGACATCGTGCCAAACCACATGGGCGTCGGCGGCGACGACAACGCCTGGTGGATGGACGTGCTGGAATGGGGCCGCGCCAGCCCGTACGCCGAGTTCTTTGACATAGACTGGGATCCGCCAGACGCCACGCTGCGCGGCCGCGTGCTGGCGCCGTTCCTGGGCGACGCTTACGGCACGGTGCTGGCGGCCGGTGACCTCAAGCTGAAATTCGATGCGCGCGACGGCCGCCTGTTCGCCGATTACTTCGACAATCGTTTCCCGATCAATCCACGCGACTATGCCGCCATCCTGCTGACCGAGGGCGGACCGCTGGAGACCGTGGCGCGCGCCTTTGCGGATCTGCCGGCGGACCGCGACGGCATGCGCCAGGGGGCGGAGGCGGCG
>CAHJWU010000018.1 GCA_903643085.1 Rhodospirillales bacterium | reverse complement strand
CTTGCGGGTGGCTGGGTTCCAGCGCGTCCCAGCTCGCTTCGTCCAGCGCGCGGTCCAGCCCGGGGAGCACGACCAGGCCGGCCGGAAGGTGGGCCACCAGGCGCAGCAGGCGGCCGACCGCGGGTATGGCGCCGGTGGTGCCCGCAGCGATCACTGGCAGCAGCGGCGGGTTGGCGCGCCAGGCTTCGGTCTGGGCGTCCAGCAGCCTGGTCTGCCGCGCCGCCACGTCAAGGAAGCCCTCCTCCTTCAGCCAGGCCGGCCAGGCCAGCGTGACGATCGAGAGGAATTGCAGCGTCACCTGCCAGTGGGCGGCGAAGGCCTCGCCCACCGCGCCGGGTAGCGCCTGGGCCAGGTCGACCTCGGCGCGTGCGGCCTCGTCCAGCAGGCTGGCCAGCTCCACCGCCAGCACCCAGGCGCGGTCTGCCTCGGTGGGGGCGCCGTTCCTGCCACCCATCGACAGTATCAGCCTGGTCAGCACGGCCAACCGGCGGGCGGGCGGCACGGCGGGCGGGATGTCCAGCGCGCCGGCCAGAGCAAGGGGCGCCTCGTCCAGGCCGCCCAGCGCCAGGATGCGCGGCGCCAGCAACGGGCGGCCCTCGCTCATGCGCAGGAAGGCGTCCGCCAGGCTGCGTGCGGCGCGCCGGGTCGGCACCAGGAAGATGCCGTTGGCGGCCTGCAGCGGATCCTCGCCGGCGCGGGCGAGCCACCAGGCGGCCAGCGCGTCCAGGAAGGCGACGTTCGGCTCGATGGTGGCGAGCGACGGGCGCAGCGTGAGGCGCGAAGGCGAGATTTCGCGCGCGTGAGGGGGCAGGTTGGTCACGTGGTGGGTCCGGTCATCTGTGCCGCGAGTGCGTGCTCGGCCTCCGCCAGGTCGGCGGGCCGGGTCATGTGAAACCATAAGCCGTCATGCACCACCGCCACCAGGCGCCGGGCGGCGATCGCCCGGTCCCAGACGGCGTTCATCGACAGCCCGGCGGCCGGCAGGCCGGACAGCAGGGCGGGCGAGGCCAGGGTGATGCCGGCATACAGGTAAGGCGCCACCTCGCCTTCGCGACGCCGGCGCGGGACGCCCCAGGGGTCGAGGAAGAAGTCGCCGTTCCCCACATCGGCCCTGACCTGGAACGTGCGGTGCACCAGGATGACCGCGTCCACGTCCGGCCGCAGGGCCGCCGCCAGGCGGGCCAGCGCCGGCATCGGGCCGTTCAGCCAGACCGTGTCGCCGTTGATCACGTAAAAGGGCCGGGTGCCCAGCAGCCCGTCCGCCAGGGCCGCGGCCACGGCGCCGCCGGTGTCCAGCAATCGGGCCTCCTCGCGCAGCACGGTTGCAGGTCTGCCGGCGCGGGCGGCGAGGTGGGCGCGTATCTGGCCGCCGTGCCAGTGGGCGTTGACCACGACCTGGCTCACGCCCGCATCGGCGAGGCGGTCGAGCGCGCGGTCCAGGAGGGCCCGGCCGTTCAGGGTGAGGAGCGGTTTGGGCGTGGTGTCCGTCAGCGGACGCATGCGTGTGCCCAGGCCGGCGGCGAGGAGGATTGCGTCCATTGGCCGGGTTCTACGGCAAAGCCTTCTTTTTTGAAAAAGCAGGCAGAAAGCTTCTACCCCGACGCTGATGCGCTGCGGGCTGCGTCAGAGGGCACCCGGCTGGCGCAGATGCGGGGCGGCAGACGGTTTTTGCTTTTCAAAAAAGGATGGCTTTCTTCCGTCCTCGATCGTCAGGCGCCGCGCATCGCCCTCGGGCTCGAGAGTGATTCGCAGCGCGTCGGCAGGTGCCAGGGCGCCCAGGCGGTCCGGCCACTCCACCAGCACCACGCCGGCGCGGGACTCATCCCAGCCCAGTTCGGCCAGGCTGTCGGGACCATCCAGGCGCCAGAGGTCGTAATGGTGCAGGACGAGGCCCGGCGCGTCGTAGGTCTGCACCAGCGTGTAGGTCGGGCTGGGCACGTCCAGCGAGGCGTCGCCGCAGGCCGCGCGTAGCAAGGCGCGCGCGAAGGTGGACTTGCCCGCGCCGAGCGGGCCCGCGAGCAGCACCGCGTTGCCAGGGCGCAGGGTGGCGGCCAGCCCGGCGGCCAGGTGCTCCAACTCGTCCTGCGAGACGATCAGGCCGGCCAGGGCCCGAACTCCGGAGGCAAAAGTTTATTTCTGCTTTTTTGCAAAAAAGCCGGCCTTCCCTGCTGTCTTCTTCGCCCCGCCCAATACATCACCCAACCATGACCCAGACAGACATAGCCATAATAGGCGCCGGCCCCGCAGGCCTGTTCGCCGCCTTCGAGTGCGGCATGTTGAAGCTGAACTCCGTGCTGATAGACGCGCTGGACGAGGTGGGCGGCCAGTGTGCGGCACTCTACCCGGAGAAGCCGATTTTCGACATCCCGGCGCATCCGGCGATCGAGGCGGGCGCTCTGATCACGCAGCTGGAAGCGCAGGTCGCGCCCTTCGCGCCTGGGCGGCTGCTTGGGCGGCGGGTCGAACAATTGTCCGGCGCGCCTGGTGATTTCACGCTGCGTACGGACAAAGGCGACGAAATCCGGGCCAAATGCGTGCTGATCGCGGCGGGAGCAGGAGCGTTCGGGCCGAACCGGCCGCCGCTGGACGGGCTGGACCTGTATGAGGGCACCGGCGCGGTGCAGTACTACGTGCGGCGGCGGGAGGATTTTCGCGGCCGCACGGTGGTGATCGCCGGCGGCGGCGACTCGGCGGTGGACTGGGCGCTGCAGCTGAAGGACGTGGCGGCGAAGGTGTATGTGGTGCACCGGCGCCCGAAGTTCCGCGCTTCGCCGGAGACGGCGTCCCAGCTCGAGGCGGCGTCGGCGCGCGGCGAGATCGAGTTGGTCATTCCGTATCAGCTCCATGCGTTGCGCGGTTCGGAGGGCGCGCTGGAAGCAGTCGAGGTGGCGGATCTCGACGGCGTCACCCGCCACATCGAGGCCGACCGCCTGCTGGCTTTCTTCGGGCTGTCGATGGATCTGGGGCCGATCTCTGGCTGGGGTCTGGATCTGGAGCGCAACCACGTGGCGGTGACGGCGGCCACGTGCGAGACCTCGGCGCCCGGAATATTCGCCATAGGGGACGTGGCGCAGTATCCGGGGAAGCTGAAGCTCATCCTGCAGGGGTTTTCCGAGGCGGCGATGGCGGCCCATGCGATGCATTCCATCGCGCGGCCAGGGGTGGCGCTGCATTTCGAATACAGCACGAGCAAGGGGGTGGGCTGATATCCGATGAGGGGAAATCGCGGGTTCTTGCGTTGCGTGCTGAACGACGAACGCGCGTCTCCAGGCTGACAGCCGCATCATAGCGCCGGAAGAGGGGTCCCCTTCTGACGCGGCGGCGGCCCGGGAAGCTTCGCGATCTTGTGGGCGAGGCGGCCTGCCCTGCCGCGCGGCGTCCCGGTGTTCTTCCCGGACGGTTAGGCACGCGCGCGCGGCATGGAGAGGCGCGCGGCAGGCGGTGCTTTTATGCCATCACTCTTGCAGGGCTTTCTTCCACCCTGCCGATGCCCGATATTGCGCCATGAACCGACGCACCCTGCTCCTGGCCGCCGCCGCCAACGCCGCCGCCATCGCTACCGGCCAGCCGGCCGTGGCACAGACGCGCGCCGCGGTGCTGGGTGACGCCGATGTCGCCACGCTGAAGCAGGTCGCCACCTACCTCAACGGGCTGCGCGCGATACAGGCGCGGTTCCTGCAGGTGGGTCCGGACGGCGCCACCACCCAAGGCACGCTGTGGCTGGAGCGGCCGGGTCGCATGCGGTTCCAGTACGACAAGCCCAGCCCGCTGTTGCTGGTGGCAAGCGGCGGCACGGTGGTGTTCCACGATTCCCAGCTGGACCAGACCACGAACATACCGGTGGGCCAGACGCCGCTGGGCCTGCTCCTGGCCGACAGCATCACGCTGTCCGGGGACGTGACGGTGACGGAGTTCGACCATCCGCCCGGGCAGTTCCTGGTGACGCTGGTGCGCAGCAGGACGCCGGGTGACGGCAGCCTGACGCTGGCGATGAACGCGGACCCGCTGGCGCTGGTCGGCTGGTCAGTGGTGGATGCGCAAGGCCGCGAGACGCATCTGCGCCTGTCGGAATTGCGGCCAGGCGGACCGTACGATCCCAGCCTGTTCGTCTTCAAGGATGCGGAGGACGGCAAGTAGCGGTGGCACCGGACGGCCGGCTTCACATTTCCTCAAGCGCCTGCAACGAATCGGTGACATTCAGGCGTTATGCTGGCGACATGACACACACCGCATCCCGCCTGCTCCTAGGGTGCGCCGCGCTAGCGACCGCGGCCGGCGTCACCCTTTCCCCCGTGCCCGCCCGGGCCGGCGTGTTCATCGCCTTTCCACCTGTGGTGTTCGGGGCGCCCGCGGCACCGTATCCGCCGCCGTACTACTATCCACCGGCCTATTATCCGTCGCCGTATTACGGATACCCGGCCTACGCGCCCCCGCCTGCCCCGCCCCCACCACCGCAGATGTCGCGTACGGACACGCCCTATGGGGCGAGGTGTTTCGCCGGCAATTACACCTGTGCCGCGCCTGCGCAGACCTATGTGGGGACGGAGTGTTCCTGCCCTGGCATAGGCGCGCCGTCTTACGGGTCGGTGCAGTGATACCGGCCGGCGTTGACGTGGGCTTGTGACATAAGGCGTCCGGGAGCTTGCGGACGATTCCTGGCGGCAAAGCTGGCCTTGCTTGCCTGTCAGGGCACGGCCAGAGACATCGGCGGCACGTGCTTGCCATCCCGCCGCACGTGCCAGGCTTCCATCAGCTGCAGCACGGTGGCCGCCGTCTCCTCAATCGACCGGCGCGTCACGTCGATCACCGGCCAGCCGCGCCGCGTGCACAGGCGACGCGCCCAGAGCAGCTCGGCCTTGACCGCCTCCATGTCCACGTAGTCTCCGGTATCCTGCTTGATGTGCACGGTGCCCGGACCCTGGGCGATGAGCTTGAGGCGGTGGCGGCGTATCTCGATCAGCGCGTGGGCTTCTAGCGTCAGGCCGATGACCGGGCAATGCGGCTCGTCCAGGCCGGGCGGGTCGGCGAGGCCCGGCACCAGGGGGACGTTGGCGGCTTTCACGCCGCGATTGGCGAGGTAGAAGCTGGTGGGCGTCTTGGAGCTGCGTGAGACGCCCACCAGGATGATGTCCGCCTCGGCGATGCCGGCCTGCGCCTGGCCGTCGTCGTGGGCGAGCACGAAATGTATCGCGTCGATGCGGCGGAAATAGTCGGCATCCAGAACGTACTGGCGGCCCGGGCGCGCGGTGGCCTGGGCGCCGATCTGCTCGGCGAGCACGGCGAGGACGGGTTCCAGAACGTTGACGACGGGAAGGCCGAGGCGCTCGCAGGTCGATTCAAGATCGTTGCGCAGGGCCCGGTCGACGACGGTGGAGAGCACCGGGCCGGGTTCGGCCTCGATGCCTTCCAGCACGCGGTGGAGCTGGAAGCGCGTCCGTATCAGGCTCCAGCGGTGATAGATGATGTGGGCTTCCTCGAACTGGCTGACGGTGGCGCGCGCGATCGAATTGAGCGTCTCGCCCGTGGCGTCGGAGACCAGATGTAGGTTGATGCGGTCCTGGCTCATGATTGCGAGGATAGCGGGGATAACCGCGATGCGCACGGGTCTTGGCGCTTGCGCAAAAGAAAGCCGGGGATGACGGACCGTTTTCAAGGCGGCACCAGGAACCGTGCCTGCCATCATCCCCGGATGAGGATGATCCGGAAATCGGCAATTGGCGCATGGGCTTGCAAAGCGAGGCGCATGTGGACGGACGCAGGCGGACGCCTGGACAACCGGGTACCCCGTTATCCACAGCCTCCATCTGCCACCCCACCTTATCTTAAGACTCCTTAGAGTTTAGAAGGGTGGACGATTGAACGGGACCGTCATGACCGAAAAACCAATCCTGCGCGTGCTGGCAGGCAACGATGTGTGGCCGCCGCCGGTGTGGTTGATGCGGCAGGCGGGCCGGTACCTGCCGGAGTACCGCGCCATCAAGGACAGCTCGGGCGGCTTCATCGCCCGCTGCATGAGCCCGGACCTGGCCACCGAGATAACGCTGCAGCCGATACGCCGGTTCGGCATGGATGCAGCCATCCTGTTCAGCGACATCCTGATCCTGCCCTGGGCGCTCGGCCAGGACGTGCGGTTCACCGATGGCGTGGGGCCCGTGCTGGTGCCGATACGCAATGCGGCGGCGCTGGACGCGCTGGAGCCGTCCCGCGTGGCGGAGGCGACCGCGCCGGTGCTGGAGACCATCGGCCGGCTGCGCCGGGCCTTGCCGCCCGCCTGCACGCTGATCGGGTTCTGCGGGGCGCCTTTCACGGTGGCCTGCTACATGGTGGAGGGCGGCGGCTCGCGGGATTTTCCGGAGACACGCGGCATGGCCTATGGCGAGCCGGCGCTGTTCGACCGGCTGATCGACATGCTCACGCGGACCACCACCGATTACCTCTCCGCGCAGATATGGGCGGGCGCCGAGGTGGTCATGCTGTTCGACACCTGGGCCGGCATGCTCTCGCCCAGCCAGTTCCTGCGCTACGTGGTGGCGCCCGCTGCCGCTATCGTGTCCGAGCTGAACGCGCGCCATCCCGGCGTGCCGGTGATCGGGTTTCCCCGTCTGGCCGGCCTGTATGCCGGGCTGTACGCCGAACGTACGGGTGTGGATTGCGTGGCGCTGGACACCGGCACGGATCCGGCGCGGGCGGCGGCGAGCGTGCCAGACAGCGTGGCCTTGCAGGGCAATCTGGATCCGATCGCGCTGATCGCCGGCGGTGCCGCGATGCGGCAGGAGATTTCATCGATAGTGGGTGCACTTCGCGGCCGGCCACACATCTTCAATCTGGGCCACGGCATCCTGCCGCAGACGCGGCCGGAACACGTGGCGGAGTTGGTCGAATTTCTGCGCAGTTGCTGACCCTGGATGCGCCGGCGCTGACCGGTGGCGTGGCCGAGGCGATTCCGCCGGCCCGGCGGCGGCTGGCGGTGGTGCTGTTCAACCTGGGCGGGCCGGACTCGCCGGCGGCGATAAAGCCGTTTCTGCTGAACCTGTTTCGCGATCCTGCGATCCTGCGCGTGCCGTTCTTCATCCGGCCGTTGCTGGCGCAGATCATCGCGCGTGCCCGCGTCAGGCCGGCCACCGAGAACTACGCGATACTCGGCGGCAAGTCGCCGTTGCTGGAGCTGACGCAGGAGCAGGCGCGCGCGCTGGAAGGCGTGCTGAGCACGGACGAGGTGGACGCGCGCTGCTTCATCGCCATGCGCTACTGGCACCCGTTCGCGTTGCAGGCGGCCGCCGAGGTGAAGGCGTGGGACGCCGACGAAGTGTTCCTGCTGCCGCTGTATCCGCATTATTCGACCACCACGACGGGCAGCTCGCTCTCGGACTGGCGCGACGCGGCCGCGCGCGTGGGGCTGGCGCGGCCGGTGACCACGCTGTGCTGCTGGTTCCGCGATGGCGGTTACGTGTCCGCCACCGCGGCCATCGTGGAGCGTGGCCTGGCCGAGGCGCGGCAGACGGCCACGGCGCCTTTGCGCGTGCTGTTCTCCGCCCACGGCCTGCCGGAGACGATCGTGGCGCGCGGCGATCCCTATCAGTTCCAGATCGAGAGCACCGTCCAGGCGGTGGTGGAGCGCATGGCCGTGCCAGGGCTCGACTGGCAGGTCTGCTACCAGTCGCGCGCGACGCCGCAGAAATGGCTCGATCCTTCCACCGAGGAGGCGATCGAGCACGCGGCGCGCGACCACGTGGCCGTGCTCGTGGTGCCGATCGCCTTTGTCTCCGAGCATTCCGAGACCCTGGTGGAGCTGGACGTGGAATACCGTGAACTGGCGGAGAAGAAGGGCGTGGCCGGGTACTACCGCGCGCCGGCGCAGAACAGCGACCCGAGATTCATCGGGGCGCTGGCCTCCGCCGTGCAGACGGCACGCGGGCGCGGCACCGGGATGTGCAGCTTCGCCGGACCGCGCGTCTGCCCAGGCCGTCACCGCGACTGTCCGATGCGCCTGCCGGCATGATCCGGCGGCTGGTGATCTTCGATTGCGACGGCGTGCTGATCGACAGCGAGCCGGCGAGCCGGCGCCTGCTGGCGGAGGAAGCCTCCGCCCTGGGCTGGCCGATGCAGCCGGACGAGGCGCGCCGGTTCACCGGGATGACGTGGTCCGCGCTGCGGCCCGCCTACGAGGCGGCGATCGGCCGGGCGCTGGCCGAGGACTGGCCGGCGCTGTTGCAGGCGCGGCTGATCGAGGCGTTGTCGGCCGGGGTGCCGGCGGTTGCCGGCGCGCGTGCGTTGCTGGAGACCACCCGGGCGATGGGCCTGGCGTATCGCGTGGCATCGAACTCCTCGCACGAGGAGATGGCGGCGAAATTTGCCCATACCGGGCTGACCGACCTGGTGGCCGGGCGCACGCACAGCGCGCGCGACGTGGCGCAGGGCAAGCCGGCGCCTGACCTGTTCCTGGCCGCGGCGGCCGCCGAGGGCGTGCGGCCGGGCGACTGCCTGGTGGTGGAGGACAGCGTGCCTGGCATCGTCGCGGCGCAGGCGGCCGGCATGCGGGTGGTGGCGTTCGCGCCGGAGGGGCTGCACGCCGGCTTGCCGCGCGTGCCGGATCACGTGGTGGCCGACCTGGCCGAGCTGCCCGGGCTGTTCCGTGCCGTGCTGCTGGACCAGGCAGCGTGATACCTGCCTTCGCTTATCTGTATCCGTGGACCAAGGCGCTGCACATCATCAGCCTGATCGCCTGGATGGCGGGCATGCTCTATCTGCCGCGCCTGTTCGTCTATCACTGCGAGGTGGCGTCCGGCAGCCAGGCGAGCGAGCTGTTCAAGGTGATGGAGCGGCGGCTGTACAAGCTGATCATGACGCCGGCGATGCTGTCGACGGTCGCCTTCGGCATCATCCTGGCGCTGACGCCCGGCCTGGTGGACTGGCATGAGGGCTGGTTCTACGTGAAGATCGTGGCCGTGCTGGGCCTGGGCGGCGTGCACGGGGCGATGAACAAGTGGCGGCGCAACTTCCTCAACGATCAGAACATGAAGCCGCAGAAGTTTTTCCGGATCGCCAACGAGGTGCCTACGGTCCTGATGCTGGTGGCGGTAATAATGGTGGTGGTGCAGCCGTTCTAGGAAGACATCGGCTGTCCGCCTTTCGCAAGCATCCGCAAACAGTGTTTTGCTGCTTTTCTGCAAAAAAGAAGGCCTTGCCTGGCTTCTCCGTTTATGCCACCTACTTCACAGGGCGCCGTTCGCGCGCCCAAGCGGGATCCTTTGGCACGGCCGAGGAACCCTGACCTCTCCTTATCTACTCCCCCGGACATGCCTGCGCGCATGCGCCACGCCCAGAGGCCACCCTCAATGCACCTAGCAGAACTCAAGGCCAAATCGCCGGCCGACCTGCTGAGCTTCGCCGAACACCTCCAGATCGAGAACGCCTCCAGCCTGCGCAAGCAGGACATGATGTTCGCCATATTGAAGAACTTGGCCGACAGCGACCAGGCAATACACGGCGACGGCACGCTGGAGATATTGCCGGACGGGTTCGGCTTCCTGCGCAGCCCGGAGAGCAACTACCTGCCCGGGCCTGACGACATCTATGTCAGCCCCAACCAGGTGCGCCGTTACGGCCTGCGCAATGGGGATACCGTGGACGGGCAGATACGCGCGCCCAAGGATGGCGAGCGGTATTTCGCGCTGCTCAAGCCGGACAACGTGAATTTCGAAAATCCCGAGGCCGTGCGCCACCGGATCAATTTCGACAATCTGACGCCGCTCTATCCCGACCGCCGGTTGAAGATGGAAATGGACCTGCCGGTCAGCACCGTTAAGGGCGCGCAGCGCGACAACACGCCGCGGGTGATCGACCTGGTGGCGCCGATCGGCATGGGCCAGCGCGCGCTGATCGTCGCCCCCCCGCGCACCGGCAAAACGGTGATGCTGCAGAGCATAGCCACCGCGATTTCCACGAACCACCCTGAGGTTTTCCTGATCGTGCTGCTCATCGACGAGCGGCCGGAGGAAGTCACCGATATGGCCCGCACGGTGAAGGGCGAGGTGGTGGCCAGCACGTTCGACGAGATGGCGACGCGCCACGTGCAGGTGACGGAGATGGTCCTGGAGAAAGCCAAGCGGCTGGTGGAGCACAAGCGCGACGTGGTGATCCTGCTCGACAGTATCACGCGTCTTGCGCGCGCCTACAACACGGTGGTGCCGTCGTCCGGCAAGGTGTTGACGGGCGGCGTGGATGCAAACGCGCTGCAGCGGCCGAAGCGGTTTTTCGGTGCGGCGCGCAACATCGAGGAGGGCGGCTCGCTGACGATCATCGCCACCGCGCTGATCGACACCGGCAGCCGGATGGACGAGGTGATCTTCGAGGAGTTCAAGGGCACAGGCAATTCCGAGATCATCCTGGACCGCAAGCTGTCCGACAAGCGGACGTTCCCGGCGATCGACATCACCAAGAGCGGCACACGCAAGGAAGAGCTGCTGGTGGACAAGGGCACGTTGTCGAAGATGTGGGTCCTGCGCCGTATCCTGAACCCGATGGGTGCGAGCGACGGCATGGATTTCCTGCTGGACAAGCTGAAATACAGCAAGTCCAACCAGGATTTCTTTGACGCCATGAACACGTAGGGCGCACGGTCGGCGCAGGGCGTTCGCGGAGGCGGATTGTGGGACGGCTGGAGTTCTGTGGTCCGGACGGGCAAGGCAAGGCATTCTTCCTTGCGGAAACGAAGCGAGACATCTCGGCTATGCTGCCGCTGGCCTGCCGGATGATCGCGGGGTTTGTGGTCTGTGGGCTGGCTTTTGCCCACGCGCCATCGTCGCATGCGCAATCGTCCCACGAGCCGGCGGCGCGCAGGCCGAAAGCCCCGGCTTTCGACGTGGTGCCCTGGTCCCTGACACCGGTGCCTGGTTCCACGGAGGCGAAGCTCGGGCTGCGGGCGGAGCGGCAGGCCGGCGACCCGGTTCCTGGCGCCGATACGATCGTCGTGTTCGGCAAACGCATGCGCCGGGCGCCCGTGGAGTCCGAACTGATCAGGCGTGACGAGCCTGGGGCGGAGGCCTGGCAGTCCGATGCGGCGCAGTCCTACGTGCCGGCCATGGGTGATTCGTGCAGCTACAAATCCGGGTGTTTCGACAAGAGTCAGCCTGGGTTGCTCGACACGGTCCCGACGCTGTTCGGGAACCATTAGGCGACCGCGGATGAGGTGAGCCCGAGGTCAGCTGCGGATGACTGGCGGTTGGGCCGGGTGCTTGCCGTGCTGGCGGGTCGTGCGGACAGGGCTGCGCCCTGGGTTGGCGGTCTCGTCACACGTGCTCGGACGACGTGGCGTCGATCAGCCGCGCCAGCACCTCGAACTCCGCCACCGACAACGTCTCCGCGCGCCGCTGTGCGTCTATGCCGGCGCGCTCCAGCAACGCCTCGCCGCCTAGCGACTTCAACGAGCCACGCAGCATCTTCCGCCGTTGGCCGAAAGCTGCCGCGGTCAGCCGTTCCATGCTGGCGAACAATGCGGCACCGGGTTGTATCGCGCGCGGCACGAAGCCCACGACGGCGGAGATCACCTTTGGCGGCGGGGTGAACGCTTCGCGTGGGATGCGCATCAGGAACTCCGTCTCGCACACCCATTGCGCGAGTACGGCGAGGCGGCCGTAGGCTTCCGTATCAGGCGAAGCGGCGATGCGTTCGGCGACCTCGAGCTGGAACATCAGCGTCAGGCGCGCCCATTGCGCGGCTTGGCGGAGCCAGCCGATCAGCAGCGGAGTGGCCACGTTGTAGGGCAGGTTGGCGACGATCTGCCGTGGTGCGGCCACGAGGGTTGCGAGATCGGTGGAGAGTGCGTCGGCTTCCACGAGCTCCAGCCGGCCGCAGCTCAGGGCGGCCAGGGCGCGTATGGCGTCCGCCGCGCGCGGGTCCAGTTCCACCGCGACCACGCGCGCCGCCTTGGTGCCGAGCAGGGCGCGGGTGAGGCCGCCTGGCCCTGGGCCCACCTCGATGACGTTGCAGTTCGACAGGTCACCTGCCTGGCGCGCGATCTTGGCCGTCAGGTTCTCATCGAGCAGGAAGTGCTGGCCCAGCTTGCGTCGGGCATCCAGCCGGAAATCCCCGATGACCTGCCGAAGCGGCGGCCACTGCGTCACGGCGCGCGGGATCCGGCACGCTTTATCAGGAGAGAAACCGCTCCGCTCACAATATGAACCGGCTGAGGTCTCCGCGCGTCGCAAGCGGCGCCACCTTTTCCTTCACGTAAGCCGCATCCACTTCTATCGCCTCCCCGGCCCGGTCTGAGGCGGAGAAGCTGATCTCCTCCAGCAGCTTCTCCAGCACCGTGGCCAGGCGCCGCGCGCCGATGTTCTCCACACGGTCGTTGATGTCCGCCGCAAGGTCGGCCAGTGCGTCTATCGCGTCGTCGGCGAATACCAGCGTGACACCCTCCGTTTGCATGAGCGCGCTGTATTGCAGCAGCAGATTGTGCTCGGGTTCGGTGAGTATGCGGCGCAGGTCGGCGCGTGTCAGCGGAGCGAGTTCCACCCGTATCGGCAGGCGGCCCTGCAGTTCCGGCAACAGGTCTGCGGGTTTTGCCAGATGGAACGCGCCGGAGGCGATGAACAGGATGTGGTCGGTTTTCACCGGGCCGTATTTGGTGGACACGGTGGTGCCTTCGATCAGCGGCAGCAGGTCGCGTTGCACGCCTTCGCGCGACACGTCGCCACCGCGCATGCCGCCGCCTTCGCTGGAGCGGGCGCACACCTTGTCGATCTCGTCGAGGAACACGATGCCGGCGTTCTCCGCGTGCGCCACGGCATCTTTCGCAAGGCGCTCGGTATCGACGAGCCTGTCGGCTTCCTCGCGCGCCAGGAGCGGGCGTGCGTCGGCCACCTTCATGCGCTTCTGCACCTGGCGGCCGCCCACCATGCCGCGCATCATCTCGCCGAGGTTTATCATCTGGCCGGCCGGCATGCCGGGGATGTCGATCTGGCCCATGCCGGTGCTGCTGTCGGCGATGCTGATCTCGACGTCCTTGTCCTCCATCTCGCCGTTACGGAGCATGCGGCGGAACTTGGATTTGGTGTCGCCGCTCGCGGTGGCACCCACGAGCGCCTCCACCAGCCTGTCCTCTGCGGCCTGCTCGGCTTTGGCGGCCACGTCGCGGCGGCTCGTCTCGCGCAGCATGTTCAGGCTGACCTCTACGAGGTCTCGCACGATGCTGTCGACGTCGCGGCCGACATAGCCCACTTCGGTGAACTTCGTGGCCTCCACCTTGAGGAACGGCGCCTGCGCCAGGCGGGCGAGGCGGCGCGCGATCTCCGTCTTGCCGCAGCCGGTGGGGCCGATCATCAGGATGTTCTTCGGCACCACCTCGTCGCGCAGGCCGTCGGGCAGTTGCGCGCGGCGCCAGCGGTTGCGCAGGGCGATGGCGACGGCGCGTTTGGCGTCGGCCTGGCCCACGATGAAGCGGTCCAGTTCGCCGACGATTTGTCCTGGGGTGAAATCTGGCATGCAAAGTTCCGAAGAAAGAAGCGGTTCTCTTTTCTGGAAGCGCGCGGAATTGCTCCCGGTCGGAGACTCACGGGCTCAGAGCGTCTCCAGGATCAGCGATCGGTTCGTGTAGACGCAAATGTCTGCTGCGATCCCCATCGCACGCCTGGCGATGTCTTCCGAGCTGAACCCCTCCACGCCGATCAGCGCGCGGGCGGCCGCCAGCGCGTAATTGCCGCCGGAGCCGATAGCGATCACGCCGTCCTCGGGTTCTAGCACGTCGCCGTTGCCGGTCAGCGTGTAGCTGTGCGTGGCGTCGGCCACCGCCAGCATCGCTTCCAGCCGGCGCAGATACCGGTCCGTACGCCAGTCCTTGGCCAGCTCCACGCAGGCGCGCTCCAGCTGGCCGGGGAAGCGCTCCAGCTTGGCCTCCAGCCGCTCCAGCAGGGTGAACGCGTCAGCTGTGGCGCCGGCGAAGCCGGTCAGCACGGAATCGTCCGCGCCGATGCGGCGCACCTTGCGGGCGTTTCCCTTCACCACGGTCTGACCCATCGTCACCTGGCCGTCCCCTGCCATGGTCACCCGGCCGGCGTGTCGCACGCAGAGGATGGTTGTGCCGTGCCAGCCTATCGGGTCTGTGCTCATGGGGGAGACGTAGGCCCTTCGCGGGTAAAAGAAAGCAAGCAGGCCTTTTTCGAGAAGGACCAGGGATTTCTGCCACCCCGCCTGCCCCGGGCGCGCTTTGCTGGTGCCGATGCGCGCGCCGGCGGAACCAGGCCGCGCCGCCCGATGCGCCAGGCACCCGGCCGGCCTCCCGAGCGACGCACGCAGCACAGTCAGCTCGCAGGCAGTCCGCGGCGAGACAGGGCAAGATGGTGCGGGCCGCTTGACGTCTGGAAAGCAGGCAATCGCTCGTCGAAGACGGCGCGACATTTTCGCCTGCCGGCGATCGCGTCATCCAGGCGCTTTCTGGACGGGGGCGCCCGCCAGGCGTGGGCGTCTAGTAGCTGACGATCCGCATACGCTGGAAGAGGGGCGACGCCGGTGGCGGGTTGCCAGCCGTGTCATCAGCGACCACCACGATCTGCTCCGTGCCGGCGGCGTACTCATCGGCCGTGCGGGCGCCAGCAGCGCCGCCTGGCAGCACGGTGGCTGAAACGGTCATGGCGGATGACGCCTCCACCGCGGCGGATGCCTGCGTGGTGAACAGCGCGCCTGCTGCGGTAAGTGCGATGAGGTTGAGGACCAAAAGATGTTTCACATGCGCGTTCCGTTGTCTCTGAATTGAGAGACGCGTCACGCGCGAGACGGTTTCGCGGTCTTTGTCCTTTCAACCAAAAAATTATCTCAGTTTTAAGACATTTACCAAGCGAGGACGTCGCCGAGTCTGCTAGATCTTTTTTGAGACGGCTACACGGGCCGTTAATACTTCTCCGTTAGGTCTGGTCGGGTCCTGAACACCGAACCGAGGCTTATCATGAAAACAGGTTACACGAGCGTCCGTCTGAAGCCGGCACTGGCCCTGGTGTTTCTTGCGGCCCAGATCGGGCCGGCTGTCGCCACGACCACCACGGGCATCATCGCGGTGACAGCGACGGCGCTGTCGAGCTGCACGATCGTTGCAACGCCGCTCGCCTTCGGCAACTACGCAGAGACGCTGACCTCGGCGTCCGCCACGCTTGCCGTAGTCTGCACAGCCACGTCTCCCTACACGATCGGCCTGAACCAGGGATCGACCACCGGCGCCACGCAGTCTGCCCGGCTGCTCTACAACACGCTGTCCGGAACCACGCTGGCCTACTCGCTGTACACGGATTCCGGTCACAGCTCGCCCTGGACCAACAACACCGTCGCCGGCACCGGCAACGGCCTGGCACAGACGGTCACCGTCTACGGCACCATAGCCGCCGGCCTCGAGGCGGCGCCGGGCGCCTATACGGACACCGTCACCGCGACACTGTCTTACTGAGCGCGGCGACATGACGCGCACACGGCGGCCGGCTTTCAGATGGGCAAGGGCGCTTTGCCGGCGCGCCGTGGCCATGGCCGTGATCGGCCTGGCAGGCCATGCGGCGCCTGCGGCCTCGCAAGGCCTGCAGGTGGCGCCGGTGAACCTGGAGCTGCCCGCAGGCCAGACGGTCACCACCATCACCGTGTCCAACAACACGGACCGGGCGACCGGCATGCAGGTCCGCAGCTTCGACTGGCGGCAGCAGGGCGGGCAGGACGTGCTGTCGCCCACGCAGGTGGTGGAGGTCAGCCCGCCCATCTTCGAGCTTCCCGCAGGCGGGTCCCAGCTCGTTCGGGTGGTGCTGCGCAGCCCGCCGGACGCGAAAGAGGCCGCCTACCGGCTGCTGTTCGACCAGCTTCCCACGCCAGGCAGCACAGGCATCACGCTCGCCTTGCGATTCTCCATTCCGCTGTTCGCCGCGCCGCAATTCGCCGCCTCGCCCGAGCTGGAGACGCATGTGGAACGCCAGGGCGCCGGCGCGGTGCTCGTGGTGCGCAACAGCGGCACGCGGCATGACCGGCTGTTCGCACCCTCGCTCCTGGCCGGCGGTGCGAAGATCGGCCTGTCCGGCAACACCAACTTCTACGTCCTGGCGGGCTGCGAGCAGCGCTGGCCGCTCGCAGGCAAGCTGGCCACCCTGCGGCCGGGGGCTCACGCCCAGCTCACCGCCACGACCTCGGCGGGCCGGGTGGACAGAGCTGTAGCGGTGCTCGGCCCCTGAGCTACGGGATCGTACCGGTGCGCGCCTTCATCCGCCGTATCCTGCTGCTGGCCGCGATGCTGGCTGCCGGGCTGCCGGCCGCGCGCGCGCTGGTTGCCGACAGAAGCGACAGCAAGCTGCTGCTTGAGGTGCTGATCAACGGCCGCGACACGCACAAGCTTGCCGATTTCGTCGAGCGCGGCGGCGGGCATGGCGCCGGTCGTGACGCAAGCCGCAAGGCGGTGCTGTACGCCACGCGCGCCGACCTGCGCGACCTCGGGCTGCGCCTGCCCAGGCGGGCGGGACACCCCGACGACGAGCTGGTCCGCCTCTCGAGCCTGCCGGGCATCACCTACAAGCTGGACGGGCCGACCCAGACGATCGAGATCAAGGCCGCCGACAGCGCGCTGATCGCCACCAGCCTGGACGGCCAGGCCGGCCCGAAGCTGCCGCCCGTGCGCACCGGGTCTGGCGTCCTGCTGAACTACGATGCCACCGAGCTCTACACCGACCACCGCTTCGTCTGGCGCAGCGAACTGGACGGACGCGCCTTTTTCGTCGGCGGCGTGCTGAACAGCCAGTTCCTCCTCTCCGCCGGCGACGGCCCTTCCGCCATACGGCTGGACAGCACGCTCAGCTACGCCGATCCGGATACGCTGCGCAGCTACCAGGCCGGCGACGTAATCAACGGCGGGCTGGCCTGGACGCGGCCGGTACGCCTAGGCGGCCTGCAGGTCCAGTCGGACTTCGCCATCCGGCCCGACCTGGTGACTTTCCCGACGCCGCAGATCGGCGGCTCGGCCGCGGTGCCCTCCACCGTGGACGTGCTGGTCAACAACGTGCGCCTGCTCTCGCGCAACGTCGATTCGGGGCCGTTCACGCTGAACCAGCTGCCGATCGTCACCGGCGCCAACACCGTCACCGTGGTCACCAGGGACGCGCTCGGCCAGCAGACCACGCAGACGCTGCCGTTCTACACGACGCCGCGGCTGCTGCTGCCGGGGCTCGCCGCCTACTCGGCGGAGTTCGGCGCGATCCGGAGCGGCTACGGGCTGCAGAGCAACAATTACAGCCGCCCTGCCGGCTCGGTGACGGCGCGCTACGGCCTGTTCCGTCTGCTGACGGTGGAGGCGCATGCCGAGGTTTCGTCCTCGCTCGCCCTGGCGGGTGCCGGTGCGGCGGTCAACCTCGGCAATCTTGGCGTGCTCACGGCGTCCGCCGCCGGCAGTTCGCATGGCCGCCATCAGGGGTTGCAGTTCTCCGCCGGCATCGAGCGCGTCACCCGGCTGCTGACGTTCTCCGCCTCGTACCAGCGCGCCTCGACCACCTATGCCGACCTGGCTTCCGTCGCCGGCACCCCGGTGCCGCAGCAGGAGCTGCATTTCGGTGCCGGGCTCTCGCTTGGGCGGGCCGGTTCGTTCAACCTCGTCTATGCCGCGATCGACACCAGGATCTCCGCGTTCGACCGGGACAGCCTGGGCGAGGCCGCCCTGGACTCCGGCCAGGACATAGACGCGAGCATGCCCGTGCAGGCCCAGGCCGCACGCACGTCGCTGCTGTCACTGACCTACACGGCCAGGATCTGGGGCAACATACAGGGCTATGTCACCGGCTTCCACGATTTCGCCCGGGCCGACGGCAGCGGCGCGGTAATCAGCCTGTCTGTGCCGCTCGGGCGGCGCCGGTCGGCCTCGATCACGGCAGGATCGGCCGGCCGCGAATCCTATCTGACCGAGCAGGCCTCGCAGGCGGCCGTCATCCCCGGCGAGATAGGCGGCACCATGCTCAACCAGAACGGCGCGCCGGACCGGCAGATGCTGCAGCTCGACACCGTCACCAGGTTCGGCGACTTCGATGCCGGCGTTGACCGCATCGGCCGCACCTCGGCGTTCCGCATCGGGCAATCTGGCTCGTTCGCCTTGCTGGACGGCGGGGTGTTCGCCGGCCGCACCATCCAGGACAGCTTCGCCGTGGTCGATACCGGGATGCCGCATGTGCAGGTGCTGCAGGAGAACCGGCCCGCCGGCACCACCGGCCAGGACGGGAAACTGCTGTTGCCGAACCTGCAATCCTTCGCCAACAACCGCATCGACCTCGATCCCGCCTCCATCCCGACCGATACGGACATGCGTTCCGTCTCCCAGATCGTGCGGCCGCAGGCGCTCACCGGCATAGTCGTGAACTTCGCGCTGCGCCGGCGGGCGTCGGCCACCATGCACCTTGTCGACGAGAAAGGGGCGCTCCTGCCTGTCGGCAGCATCGCCGTGCTGGCGTCCGGCGGGCCGCCGAACCTAGTGGGCTATGACGGCACCGCCTTCATACGAGACCTCAAGGCGCACAACCGGGTACTGGTGACGCGGCCCGACGGCAAGCGCTGCAGCCTGGAGTTCGCTTTCAGGAAGAGCGGCGATGCCCGTCCCGATCTCGGCACGCTGACGTGCCACATGCAGGGAAGCCAATGACACGAAACATTTTCCTGACTGTCGCGAGCCTGCTGGCGATGGGAGCGTCGCCGGCCTGCGCCCAGGTCTGCACGGCAAGTTCCACGTTCGTGGCGTTCGGCGCCTATGACCCGACCTCGCGGGCGCCGACCGACAGCATCGGCTCCGTGACGGTGGCCTGCAGCGGTGCGGGGGCGCAGATCGTCTCCTACCGGATCATGCTGACGCGCGGCGCTCCCCGCCAGATGGCGGGCGCCGGCCAGACGGCGGACTACCAGCTCTACACCGACGCGTCACACACCCAGGTGTGGGGGGACTGCACCGGCAGCACGTCCTGCATCTCGGGAACGCTCGTTGTCGGCCGGTCATCCGCCCGCCGGAGCTACCCGGTCTATGCGCGCATGCCGGCGCATCAGGCGGTGCGGCCGGGCGCGCTCGCCGACACGGTTCTGGTCAGGCTGAGCTACTGATACCGGCGGGTCTTGCGGCAGATCGTCGCAGAAGCCGAGCCAGCCTCAGGGCGTCCCCGCGACCCCGGAAGCCGGCGCTGCGGCAGGCGCCGTCGTGGGCGGCGGCGCCGTCTCGGCCGTGGCGTCTCCGTGGCGCACGCAATCCTCCACGCGCACCTCGTGACTGTACTGGTCGGCCAGCCCGTCCGACGGCGTGACGGGCTGGCCGCCGCCGGAGAACGGCGTGTCGTGCATGTCGCGCTCGGAGAGCTGGTAGCGGTTCTGCGCGTCGTACGCGCGGTCGGCCTGCGCGCGGCAGCTTTGCAGCGTTTCGTGGTCCGCTCTCGACTCGGGCCCCGGAAATGCGCAGGCGGACAGGCCGAGGACGCAGGCGGCCAGCAGGGCGAAGCCCGCGACCGGGCGAAATATGGCGTTCATGGCTGGGCGGCTCCTGTGGCACTGGGCGGTCGTGGAAGCACCTGCAGGCAGGCGCGGAATCCGGTCTCGTCGAAGCGGGCGTCATCGGTCAGCCGCGTCTCGGCCGCAAGCCTCAGCAGGGCGGGATGCAGTTCGGCACCGTGGCGGTCCATCTGCACCAGGCCGGCGGCCCAGGGCGCGCGCGCCAGCAGATCGACGAGCGCCAGCAGGCGCAGGCAGACGGACAGGCCGTAGCCGGTCTGCATGCCGACCGCGCGGTCCACGGCGCCGGCCCAGCATTGCGCGTCGGCATCCTGCAGAGCGAGGTCCGTCCAGCCGCCATCGGGGCGGCGAAAGCGGAAAGCGCGCGCGGTGCTCCAGGCGGCCCGGTGGGCGGCGTCCCGGGCGAGGTCCCAGGCGGCGAGTATGTCCCGGCTGCGCACGGGCGGAAGGTCGCCCGGGGTATGGTCGATGAAATAGGTCAGCGTGCCGTCGGACGTGGCGCCTACCTGGATCTGGGGGACTGGCGTCGGTGGGAAGATGGGGGACAGGACGGCAGGCAAGCAGTCCTTTTCCGGAAGACAGGATCAAAAAACTTTCGCCTTCCGTCAGCGGCCGCGGGGCAGTTGCGCGACAGCGGGGCAGAGATTTCTCCTTAACCTGTTTAGAACAGAAGGCCTTCCTTGCCTCGGAGACTCTCCGCCGTATCGAAATCCACCAGCACGCCATCGCTGGCCAGCTCGACTTCGCAGACCAGATCCGCATGCAGGCGGAACAACCCGCGCGCGCCCGTGTCGCCCTGCAGCGACGCAATTTCCGCGAAGAACCGTGCGTCCCACAGCACCGGGTTGCCGCGCTTGCCGCGATGCGTGGGCACGATGATCAGGCGCTCCTCCTCCGGGCACCAGGCGGCGATCACCTGGTCCATCTCGGCGGGCGAGACCAGCGGCATGTCGCCCAGGCAGATAAGGGCGGCGGTGACGTCCGGGCTCAGGGCCGCGACGCCGGCGCGCAGGCTGGCGGACAGTCCCTCGGCGTAGGCGATGGCGCGAACGAAGCGGGCCTGCGGCGCGACGCGTTCCTGCGCGAGCTCGATCTGCTCGACGGCACGAGCGCGGACGGCCAGCCACTCTTTCGCGAGGAGGTGCAG
>CAHJWU010000017.1 GCA_903643085.1 Rhodospirillales bacterium | reverse complement strand
GGTAAAGGCAGGCGCGCCGAACAGCGGCCTGGCAGAGACCATGTTAGTGAAATACAGCGACGGGATGCCGAGCTGCTTGGCCTTCTGCACCAGCGGCGTGGTCCCGATCGCCAGATCGGGCCGCACATCCTCCATGGCGCAAAGGTCCTGCTCCAGCGAAGCCCGATACTGCACATGGGTGCCGCGCGCCTCGAGCCAGGTTCTGTCCGCGTCGCTCCATTCGGTGCGCGGGCAAGCGGTTCCCACGTACGGTATCTCCGCACCTGCCTCCATCAGCAGGCGCGCCACCAGCAGCTCGGAGCCTTCGTAACCGGACAGCGTGATCCGCGCGCGTATCGGGTTTGCCGCAAGTGCCGCGCGTATCGCCGGCAGGCATGCGGCCTTGGCCGAATCGATCCGCGCCGCCGAGGCCCCACCCGCGACACCTCCCGCTTCCAGCCACGCCGCAGTGCCGTCCACACCCACAGGTGCCGAGCCGACAACAGGCCGCCCGGCAGCGCGCATCTCGCGCACGGATGCCGTGTAGAAAGGGTGCGAGGCCGACGCCACGGCGCAATCCAGCGCCGCATAGAGGTCGCGCCACTCGCGGCAGGGCAGCGTCGGCGCCAGCGCCAGGCCCATCGGCGCCAGCAGCGCGCCGACAGTCGGCGGGTCGGCGGGGAAGAACTCGCCGAGCATCGCCACGGTCGGCTGCTCGTGCAGCACGCGCGGTCGTGCCACAGGCCCGCTTTCCGCCTCGCCGCGCGCGTAGCGCAGCATGGCGCCGGTCAACACGTCCTTGGCTTCCGCATGGGTCGGCACGCCGAAGCCGGGCACGTCGATGCCGATGATCCTGACGCCGTCTATCTCCTTCGGCAGCAGGTCAAGCGGCACGCCTGACGCCGTCGGCACGCAAAGGTTGATCACCACGACCGCATCGTAGTCGGCGGGCTTAGCCGTCTCATACACCGCGTCGCGTATGTCCTCGAACAACTGCCCGCGCACCAGCGACTCGGAGTTGAACGGCACATACCCCACACTCCGCCGCGCCCCGTAGAAATGCGACGTGAACGTCAGCCCGTACACGCAGCAGGCAGAGCCGGACAGGATGGTTGCCACCCGTCGCATGCGCAGCCCCACACGCAGCGAGCCGAAAGCCGGACACATCGATTGCGGCTGGTCATGCGGCCCCTGCGGATAATCCGCCGCGAGCTGCTTCATCACTTCGGACTTGCCCGCCGCCGAGGCCGCCGCCGCCAGGCGCTCGCGCCCGCCATGGCAGGCGCCCTCGCCGGCGATCACGCTTCCACCATCCATGCTCACGCGCCCTCGTAGATCACTTCGAGCGACGCTTTGGTGTTCACCGTCGCCGGGCACATGTCTGCCTCTGTCGCCGGCACCAGCACCACGTTGCGCCCGACCGCATCGCCCTTGAAAAGGTTCAGCAGGTTCTCGTGAGTCAGCGGGTTCGGCCGCACCGGCGGAGCGGAGGCCACCTGTTCCGCCAGTTGTTCGAACATCGGCGCCCAGCGGCCGCCAGGCGTGCCGATGATCTCGTAATTTGCACTCTTGCGGCGTATGTCGTCATCCGCGGGAATGGCGGACAGCACCGGGATGCCAACGGATTCCGCAAAGGCCTGCGCCTCGCCAGTCCCGTCATCCTTGTTGATCACCATGCCGGCCACACCGACATTGCCGCCCAGCTTGCGGAAGTAATCCACCGCCGAACAAACGTTATTGGCCACGTAGAGCGATTGCAGATCGTTGGACGCAACCACGATCACCTTCTGGCACATGTCGCGCGCGATCGGCAGGCCGAAGCCGCCGCACACCACGTCGCCCAGGAAATCGAGCAGCACGTAATCGAAACCCCACTCATGGAACCCAAGCTTTTCCAACAGCTCGAACCCATGGATGATCCCGCGCCCGCCGCAGCCGCGCCCGACTTCCGGTCCGCCCAGCTCCATCGCGTACACGCCATCGCGCTTGAAGCACACGTCGCCGATGGAAACAGCCTCGCCCGCCAACTTCTTCTTCGACGATGTCTCGATGATCGTGGGGCAGCTCCGCCCGCCGAACAGCAGCGAGGTCGTGTCGCTCTTCGGATCGCAGCCGATCAGCAGCACGCGTTTGCCCTGCTGCGCCATCATGTAGCTGAGGTTGGCCAGCGTGAAACTCTTGCCGATGCCGCCCTTGCCGTAGATGGCGATAACCTGGGTCTCTTTCTTCGCAGGCGTGGTGGAAACCGCATCCGGCTCTATCGCCGCCTCGCGCCGCAGCGCCTCGGCCATGCTCGCCTGCGCGGTATCGGGCGCTGCCGGTGAGACATGTGCGTTCATGCAGCGTTACTCCAATCGAGTATCATTTTCAGGCAGCCGGTATCCGAGAATGCTTCTTCGTAGGCGCGCTCGGCATCTTCCGCCGGTGCGCGATGCGTGATCAGCCCGTCCAGCTTCAGCGCGCCGTCGCTTGCCAGCGCGCAGACATGCGCCATGTCGGCCTTCTGCCATTGCGAGGCGATCAGGATGCGCGCCTCGCGCATGAAGGCCGGCGCAAACGCGAAACTCATGCGGTCGCTGTAGAAACCGGCAAGAACCACCGTGCCGCCAGGCGCGAGGTGGGAGACCAGCGTGTCGAGTACGCTCGAATCGCCACTGACATCGATGACCATGCGGTAATCGCGCCGCCTGTCCTCGGCCGGATCGACGACATTGTAGCCGCCGCCTGCGTCCCTGCGGCCCGCAGCATGTTCCCACACCGTAGGCGTTCCGCCCGCGGCCACGGTCAGCCGCGCCAGCAACCGTCCGAGCGTGCCGTGGCCGACGATCAGGTCAGGCAGCCCCGCGCCTGGCAGCGCGATCGCGTGCTGCGCGGTCGCCGCCAGCGCCATGAGCGTCGCCTTCTCGCCCAAACTCTCCGGTATCGGCACGACCCGCGCGCCAGCCGTCACGATACGCGAGGCCGCGCCGCCGAACAGGCCGCGCACGTCGCCGTAGCAATTGGCACCGGGCACGAACACCAGCGCGCCGGGCGCCACCATCGCCTCCGGCCCCGCCGCGCTTACCCGACCGACCGTCTCGTAACCCGGTACCAGCGGATAGCCCATGCCGGGAAAAGGCGGCATGCGCCCGGTATAGAGCAGCCGTTCCGTGCCGGTGCTGATCCCGCTCCAGGCCACGTCCACAACCACGTCGGCGGGGCCCGGCGGGGTAAGCGCCAACGTCTGCAGGCCAAGACGCCCAGGGGCGGTCAGAATGATTGCGCTGGTTTGCATGTCCGCTCTGCCTCCCCGTTCCGTAAACCCAACAGGTGTCAGCCTAGCCTTACAAAACAAGTTGTCAATTAGGATTTACACTTGGCGACGAGAACGCGCGCCAGCATCGGCGTGCTGGTCGCCAGGGCACGCACCTCGGCAAAGCCGCATTCCTGCAGCAGCGCCGTCAGCATCGCCGCGCTGCGCGGGCGTCCGCTGCCCATCGCCAGCAAGTAGAACCCGAAATACGCATCCCCCATGCGTGCCGCACCCGGCGTCTCGGCCATCGGCTCACCCAGCAGGAGCACGCCGTCCGCCGGCAAGGCCGCGCGTACCGCGTGCAGCAGCACACGCACCTCCGAGTCGTCGTGGTCGTGGATCACCCGCACCAGGCTGATCACATCCGCCCCGCGCGGCA
This sequence comes from Rhodospirillales bacterium, assembly GCA_903643085.1. GTDB lineage: Bacteria > Pseudomonadota > Alphaproteobacteria > Acetobacterales > Acetobacteraceae > BOG-908. The sequence continues at coordinate 17,083 of CAHJWU010000017.1, read as the reverse complement.
GCAAATCGGTCAGGAAGCTGCCGGGCACCACCCGCGCCCGCGCCGACAGGCCCAGCGACTCGAACCGCGCCGCCGCCCGCGCCGCCACCGCCGGCAGATCAAACAGCACCAGGCGCAAATCCGGCGCACGCGCCGCCGCCGCGGCCAGGAAAGCACCGTCCCCGCCGCCCACATCCATCAGGCAACGGTGCCGCCCGACCGGATACGCATCCAGTATCTCGTCAGCCACCATGGGCTGCGTCGCCGCCATCAGCGCCGAATAGCCGGACACGTCGTCAGCCGAAGCCTCCGGCCGATACGCCCAGTAGCGCGAAAGCCGCGTCTCTCCCGCATCGCGCAGCAGCGCCACCGGATCGGCCAGATCCGCGTAGAGCAGCCGGTGATGCGCAATCATCGCGGCCAGGCCGGGATTATCCACCAGCGCCGCCCCAAGCGCCCCCAGCCCATACCGCTCGCCACCACGCCGGCTGACCAGCCGCAACGCCACGCCCGCGTCCAGCAGGCGTCGCGCCGCCGCCTCGGCCAGACCCAGCCGCCGTGCCGCATCCGCCACGCCCAGCGGGCCCGCCGCCAGCACGTCGAACAACCGCAGCTCGAGGCTTGCCGACAGGATCTGCGAGTAGACGAAGCCGGCGCACAGGTCGAACAGCTCGGATGTCCGGCTTCTGGCGACAGGCCGCGTCAGCGGAAATCTGGCGGCCCACCTGCGGAAGTCTGGGCGGGAGACCAAGCGGTCTCGCAGGGCCAGTAAGGAAGACCTTCGTTTTTGAAAGAAAGAAGCAAAAAACTTCTGTTGCCCCGCCTGCAGCATGGCGGTGCTACCTTCTGCGGGCGCACAGGCTGGCGGAACCAGGCTTGGCCCTGATGCAGGCGCGAGGACGAAGGTTTTCTGGTCCTTTTTGAGAAAGGACTGCCTGCTTCCTGCCCTTGGCAACACCCTAAGCTGCGACCTTCGCCAACTGTCTCGGCAACAACCGCGAGGTCTCACTGACGATGTGGCTTCGCAGGTCCGCCCGACCCGGGCACGCCGGAACCGACTCCACCGCCCGCTCCGCCAACTCGCCCAGCCAGCCGATCGCGCCGTTCAGCCCAAGCTCCAGCACCGCGTTCGGCCGCTGATGGGCCAGGTCCTGCCCCACCGGCTTGCCCAGCTCCTCCGGCGCGCCCACCGCATCGCGCAGGTCGTCGGCCACCTGGAACGCCTCGCCCAGCCGCAGGCCCAGTTCGCGCCACGGCGTCACCTCGGCGCCTGCCGCGGCCGCACCCGCCATGGTGGCGCTGGCGAACAGCGCGCCGGTCTTCTGCCGCTGATACAGCGCCAGGTCGGCTGAATCCTCGCATTCCCAGGCCTGCCCTGCAACGATCCCGTGCGGTACGCCCACGCCACGGCCGATCACGCCGATCAGCGGCGCCAGCCGCACGGGCGATACGGCAGCCGCCTCGGCTAAAACCTGAAACGCCAGCAGGATCAGCGCGTCGCCCGCCAGCACCGCCAGCGGCTCGCCGAACTGGCAATGCACGGACGGCCTGCCGCGCCTGGTGTCGGCATCGTCGAAACACGGCAGATCGTCATGCACCAGAGAGGCGCAGTGCAGCAGCTCGATGGCCGCCGCCGCGGCGTCGGTGACGTCCGGCGCATCCTCGCCGCATGCCATCGCCACCGCCAGGCACAGCCTGGAGCGTATGCGCGCGCCGCGCGGAAACACGCTCGCCCGCATGGCGCGGGCCAGCAGCTTCGGGCATCCCGGTGCATCCGCCTGCGCCACCGCCGCGTTCAGCGCCCGTTCGATACGCGACAAGGGGTCCATGCCACCGCTCCGGAATGTGTCAACCTGGGTTGTCACTCAAACTGTCATTCTTTAATGACGATCGTGTCAAGCAAGGAAACGCATGCGCCAGCAGCGGGCGATCATCGTGGGAGCCGGAATAGGCGGTCTGGCCGCGGCGCTTGACCTCGCCGCCGCGGGCTGGAGCGTGACGGTGCTGGAACGGCAGGCTGCGCCCGGCGGCAAGATGCGGCGGGTGCAGGCCGGTGGCGCCACCCTGGATGCCGGCCCCACCGTATTCACCATGCGCTGGGTGTTCGAGGAGCTGTTCGCAGATGCCGGCACCACGCTCGGCGGCGAAGTGACGCTGCAACGCGCGGACATCCTCGCCCGCCATGCCTGGTCAGAGACCGAAACCCTGGATCTGCATGCTGACCTGGACCAGTCGGCCGACGCCATCGCCGCCTTCGCCGGCCCGGGCGAGGCGGCAGGCTTCCGCGACTTCTCCGCCCGCGCCAGGCGGATCTACGAAACGCTGGAGACGCCGTTCCTGCGCGGCGGACGTCCCACCCCGCTGTCCCTCGTGCGGCGGGCGGGCGTGCGCCCTATGCTGGCGATCAGCCCGTTCGACACGATGATGCGCGCGCTCGCCAAGCACTTCGCCGACCCCCGCCTGCGTCAGCTGTTCGGCCGCTACGCCACCTATTGCGGCTCGTCGCCCTATCTCGCACCGGCCACACTCATGCTGGTGGCCCACGTGGAACGCGATGGTGTCTGGCTGGTGCAAGGCGGCATGCACCACCTCGCGGCAGCCCTCGCCCGCGTGGCGGCCGCCTGCGGCGTGGTGTTGCGCTACAACGCCTCCGTCGGCAGCATAGACGTCGAGGCAGGCCGCGCCAGCGCCGTGCGCCTGGCCAGCGGCGAACGCATCGCCGCCGACGCCATCATCGTCAATGCGGACGCCACCGCCCTCGCGGCGGGGTGTTTCGGCCAGGCCGTCAGCCGCGCCGTGCCGGGCGTGGCGCCGGCGCACCGCTCGCTGTCGGCCATCACCTGGGCCATGCACGCCCAAACAGGCGGCTTCCCCCTCACCCGCCACAACGTGTTCTTCTCGCGCGACTACCCTGCGGAGTTCGCGGACCTGTTCGACCGCCGCCGCCTGCCGCGCCGACCCACGGTCTATGTCTGCGCCCAGGACCGCGGCGAACACGCACGCGCGCCCGGCGGCCCGGAACGCCTGCTCTGCCTCGTCAACGCGCCCGCCTGCGGCGACACCGCGGCCGGACTTTCCGAACCGGAGATCGACAGTTGCGAAACACACGCCTTCCAGCTCCTGGCGCGCTGCGGCCTGCAAATGGACCGGACCAGGGCGGCCAGCCTGCGGACGACCCCGCGGGATTTCGCGGCGCTGTTCCCGGCGACGGGCGGAGCGCTCTACGGCCGGGCGGTGCACGGCCCGATGGCGACCTTCCAGCGCCCGGGCAGCCAGACGGCGATACCCGGCCTGTACCTGGCGGGCGGCAGCACGCATCCGGGCGCGGGGGTGCCGATGGCGGCGCTCTCCGGACGCCTGGCGGCGGCTTGCGTGATCGCCACTGGCGATTCGACAAGCCGGTCGTCCCGCGCGGCTACGCGTGGTGGTATCTCGACGCCATCAGCGACGACGGCGCCCACGGCCTGACGCTGATCGCCTTCATCGGCAGCGTGTTCTCCCCCTGGTATCGCTGGGCGCGGCGCCACGGCGGCGGCGAGCCGACAAACCACTGCACGATGAACCTGGCCCTCTACGGACGCGGCGGCAAACGCTGGGCGATGACGGAACGCCCCGCCGCCGCCCTGTCGCGCGACGCCGACCACCTGCGGATCGGTCCCTCCAGCCTGGCCTGGGACGGCGCCACGCTCACCGCGGACATAAACGAGACGACCGCGCCGATACCTACAGGCCTGCGCGGCACTATACGCCTGCACCCGGACGCGCTGTCGGATCACGTCGTGGCGCTCGACGGCGCCGGCCGCCACCTCTGGTCTCCCATAGCGCCCGGCGCGCGCGTCACCGTGGAGATGCACAATCCCGGACTCGCATGGCGCGGACATGCCTATTTCGACACCAATGCCGGCGACGAGCCGCTGGAAGAGGGCTTCCGCGCCTGGGACTGGTGCCGCGCCAGACTGCAGGACGGCGTCGCCGTGCTCTACCACGGCGAACGCCGCGACGGCGCTCGGTTCTGCACCGCCTTGCGCTACGACGCGCACGGCCATGCCAATCCGATCGAGGCTCCGCCCGCCGCCACGCTCGGCCGCAACGCCTGGGGAATGCGCATGGGCACCCTCGCTGACGCGGGATGCACGCCGCACGTGGTCGAGCGGCTGGAGGATGCGCCTTTCTACGCGCGTTCGGTGATCTCGACGCGCATCTGCGGCGAAGATGTACGCGCCGTGCATGAGAGCCTGTCGCTCGACAGGTTCGTGTCACCTTGGGTGCAGGTCATGCTGCCGTTCAAGGCGCCCAGGTGGAAGTGAGGAAGGCCTTCTTTTTTGCAAAGAAGAAGCAAAAAACTTTTACTCCCGCGCCTGCACCGCAGCCTCGCTGATGCTGCCGATGCGCGTACTGGCAGAGTCAGACGAGGCCTTGATGCAGGCGCGGGGAACAGAAGTTTTTGGTCCTTTTTTTGCAAAAAAGGACTACTTGCTTCCTCGATGCCGCCAACCCTCACCACCCGCACAGGCGGCCAGATCGCCCCCATAATCCCCGCGCTCGCCGCCCTGCGCTGCCAGGTGTTCCGCGACTGGCCCTACCTCTATGACGGAGACGAAGCCTACGAGCGCCGCTACCTGCGCATCTACGCCGACAGCCCGCGCGCCGCGGTCATCGTCGCCACGGATGGCGACGAGATCGTCGGCGCCTCCACCTGCCTGCCACTTACCGACGAGACCGACGCCGTAACAGCTCCCTTCCTGGCGCGGCGCATCGACCCGGCCCGGGTGTTCTATTTCGGCGAGAGCGTGTTGCGCGAGGACCATCGCGGACGCGGCACCGGCGTAGCCTTCTTTGCCGCACGCGAAGCCCACGCACGCGCCAGCTCGGTCTGCGACTTCGCCGCCTTCGCCAGCGTCATCCGGCCGCCTGATCACCCGGCCCGGCCGTCCGGCCATACCGGCCTGGACGCGTTCTGGACCAGGCGCGGCTACACACGCCGCGACGGTCTGATATGTCACATGGCCTGGAAGGATGTGGGTGATGCGGCCGAGACGGAAAAGCCATTGGTGTTCTGGATGAAGTCCCTCACCGGCGCGCCTCTTCCGTGAGGGCCGTCCGCCTCGCCCTGTGCCAATACGGCGTGACCGCGCCGCGAGATTACGACGCGTACGCCGCAAAGCTCGAGGCCTTGGTGGCCGAGGGCTCGGCCGGCGGTGCGGAGCTCCTCGTCCTGCCCGAATACGCCTGCATGGAGACGGCCGCCTTTTGCCCAGGCACGGGCGACGCCCCTGCCGAGCTTGCCGCCGTGTGCGCATTGCAGCCGCGCCTCATGGCCCTCTATGCCGGTCTGGCGCGCCGCCATCGCATCTGGCTTCTGCCGGGCAGCCTCCCGTTCGGCAGCCCGCCCGGCCCGGTGCACAACCGCGCTCCTCTGATAGACCCGCAGGGCCGCGCCGTCTTCCAGGACAAGCGGATCATGACCCGCTTCGAAGCCGAACGTTGGGGCGTGGCTCCAGGCGCGCCGCCACGCGTGTTCGATACGCCCTGGGGCCGCACCGGCATCGCCATCTGCTACGACGTGGAGTTCCCCACCCTCGTGCGCGCGCAAGTCGAGCAGGGCGCCTGGCTCATTCTGGTACCGAGTTGCACCGACTCGCTGCACGGCTTCAACCGCGTGCGCCTCTGCGCCCGCGCCCGCGCGCTCGAAAACCAGTGCTTCGTCGCAATCGCACCCACCGTCGGCCGCGCACCCGCACTCGCCACGCTGGACGAGAACCACGGCTACGCGGCGATCTTCGGCCCCGTCGACCGCGGCTTTCCCGAAGATGGCGTCATCGCCCGCGGCACGCTCGACCGGCCGGCCTGGGTGTTCGCCGACCTCGACCCCGCTCGCCTTGATGCCGTCCGCGAAAACGGCGCCGTACGCAATTTCCGAGACTGGCCCACATCCTTCCCAAGCGAGCCCGCATGACCCCTGACGCCCTGATCCAAGCGTATTACGCCGCTTTCAACGCCGGCGACTTCGCCGCCATGATGGCCCTGCTGACAGACGACGTGGTACACGACATCAACCAGGGCGGCCGCGAGCTCGGCCGCCCGGCCTTCACAGCGTTCATGGCCCGCATGGACGGCAGCTACCGCGAGCGCCTGGAAGACATCATGGTTATGACCGAGGCTTCCGGCACGCGCGCCGCGGCCGAGTTCACCGTGCACGGAACGTATCTTGCGGCCGATGCGGGACTTCCCGCGGCGCACGGGCAAACCTACGTGCTGCCAGCGGGCGCTTTCTTCGTCATACGTGACGGACTGATCGCGCGTGTGACCAATTTCTATAATTTGGAGGACTGGTTGCGGCAGGTTTCGTAGGAGGACGGCAAGCAAACCTTCTTTCAACAAAAGACAGAGAAAGCGTTCGTCCACGCTGCCGCGGCGCGCCAAATCGCACGTCTCGACAGAGCGTTGTCGACGGCAACAAAGCTTTTGTAGAAAAGAACTACTTCTCTTGCAGCCGTAAGAAAAGCTGCGCGGAGAGGAAATTCTTTACATAAAGCATATCTCCTCTTTTATCCTGGCGGCAGCGTTCCATCAAACATTGACGGCAACGTGGGTGCAGCGGCGGTCACTGATGCCACAGGAACCATGGAAAGGTTCACCACACCGTCATACTTGTTGTCCGCTCCTGACGCGCTGTCAATCGCCCAGCCGATCCCGCCGCCGGCGACGATGTTGCCGAATGTGCCACCAGCAACGCCGGAGTGGTTAAGATACGTAGCTGTTTGGTAGCCGGGTTTCACGCACACGATCCAAATGTCGTTCTTGGTTTTATTTACAAGCGTGCTACCGGGCGCCTGCAAGATCACACCGATTTTCGTTCCTTTACGGTAAAGCCCGCAATCCGCGCCAGAGGGGTTTGTGTTAACGGCGATTTGCTGGTTCGTGCCTTCCAGGATCGAGGCGCAGCCGCCTAGCAGCGCTAAAGACAGCAGAGCAGTGACGCGCAACATGGTGAACTCCGGATTTCGATACTGTTATGTAACGCAATGGGCATGCCAGCACAAGGGTTACGATGTCGCATGCACCCAGATATGTTTTGCCGCCTACGCACGCCTCTTCTGCACATTGGCCAGCGCCGCACGCAAATGCCTTGACTGTGCGGCGGAGTCGATCCGCGTCACCATCGCCCACTCACTTGCCAACACGAATGCGGCACCTGCCGCAAGGAGGACCGCCAGGCAGCACACATTAAACTAGGTGTCGCCCGCTCGCACGACTGCGCGTCTCCGGCCCGGTAATTCGGTTGTTATCTCAAGAAGAAGCACTTCTTTCCGTTGATAAAGAAGCAAAACCTGATTGCCACCGCCTTAGCCACGCACGCCTTGCTTTGCAACTACGCGCTTCGACCGAGTCATGCGTCTCTCAATCAAGGCACAGGAGCGATGGTTTTCGGTCCTTTCCAAAAGGACTACTCGCTTTCTTGCTCCGCATTGGACGCGCCATCCAGCCCATGCGAGCACCCCCACGCACTACCAAAGGCCCGCTGCATGTCAACTCAAACCTCAGCCGACACCGCGACCTGGACCGGCTTCCTCATCATGGCTTTCGCCGTGGTCGGCCTGGTAGGCGCCTTTTCCACCTACGCTGCCCAGCTCCCTTTCGACCGCGCCTATGCCCGTAGCCAGACGCTGGACCGGGTCGTCGACGCCGCTCACGCGGCAAACCCCGCGCCGGCCCTGGAGGCGCTTCGGCCCCTTCTGGGCGACAGCGCGGACCGCGTGCTGTCCGGCCCCGGCACCATCGAGTCCCGCGCCGCCGCCGAGCGCAGCCGCATGTTGGCCGACCTGCACGCCGAAAGCGCGGATTACGGCCTCCGCCTACGCGTGGTGATCGCCGCCTTCACCGCGGCTGCGGCGCTGTTCGGCGCCATGGTGCTGAGCATCGTGAGACGGAAATGAGGCGTGCGGCAGGCCTGCCGGCGTGATGGCTGGCCACCTGAGCTGAAATTCCGCTCCTTTCTCAAAAAACCGACACTTCTTCTTGCCTGAACCTCGTGTCGCCGATACGCATAGCGCGATGGATGCAGATGAAGCCCCTGTAATGGATGCGGAACTCGCCGAAGCTATCCCGCGCCTGTCCCGGGCCAGCGTTCTCGTCATCGGCGACGCCATGCTGGACCGCTACGTCTACGGCAGCGTCGCCCGCATCAGCCCGGAAGCGCCGGTCCCCGTGCTGGAAGTCTATCGCGAGCTGGCGCTGCCAGGCGGCGCCGGCAACCTGGTGCGTAACCTCACCGCCCTCGGCGCCGCGGTGGCCTTCGTCTCCGTCGTGGGCGACGACCAGTCCGGCTCGGACCTGACCGGGCTCATCGGCGGCCAGCCGAACGTGGAGCCGTGGCTGCTCGTCCAGGGCGGGCGGTGCACCACGGTGAAGACGCGCTTCATCGCCGGCGGCCAGCAATTGCTGCGCACGGACCAGGAGGTTACCGGCGCCGTCCATCTCAAACTCGCGGAACGCATGCTGCGCATCGCCGGAGACGCGCTGGCCGCCACGTCGGTCACCGTGCTGTCCGATTACGGCAAGGGATTGCTGGCTGGCGACGTGCCGGCGCGCATAATCGAAGCGGCTCGGGCCGCCGGCCGGCCCATAGTGGTCGATCCGAGCGGCCCGGATTACGATCGCTACGCCGGCGCTGACCTGGCGGTGCCCACGCTGCGCGAACTGGCCGCCGTAACCGGCATGGATGTCAGCTCCGACAAGCGTATAGCGGCGGCGGCGGCCTGGCTGCGCACCGCGCACGGCTTCGGCGCCGTCGTCGTCAACCGCGGCGCTGAAGGGCTGTCCCTCGTCTCCGCCGATACCGTGCTGCACGTGCCGCCCGCCATGTCCGAAGTGTTTGACCTGTCCGGTTCGGGCGACACCGTGATCTCCGCACTGGCGGCAAGCATCGCGATCGGCCTGAAGCTGCCGGTTGCCGTGCGCCTGGCCAACCTGGCGATGGGCGTGGCCGCCGGCCAGCCAGGCATGGCGGTCGCACAAGGGACAGACCTGATCGCCATGCTGACGCCGCAGGGCCGCGCACTGCGCAAGATCGTGGCCCACGAGGTGGCCGTGGAGCAGGTGGACCGCTGGCGCCGGATGGGCCTGCGCACCGCACTGATCACCACCACCCCTGACCGCTACAATCGCGCCAGGCTGGATACCGCGCGCGCCGCGTGTGACCGGCTTGTGCTCGGCGTGGAGGCGGCGCCTGAAGACGCGGACATGGACCACGCGAAACGCACGCTGGCAGAGGCGGCGGCGCTGACTTCGGTGGATCTGATCTGCCTTATCGCGGAAGGCTCGCAGACCGAGACGCTGCGCCAGTTGCGCCCTGACCTGCTGATCGACCCGGCGCCCGCGGCAACGATGGCTGAAATCGTGCGTGGATGGGGAGGCGAGGTGCTGGCCGGGTGAAGGAAGAAAGCAAGGCCTTTTTTGCTGCAACGCCTTTTCTCCTGAGGCACCCGGCTGCCGCAATGCGGAGAGAAAGCCCTCTGCTTCTTTTCTAGAAAGAAGGCCTGGCTTGCTTTCCTTCGCACGCTCCGCATGAACGCCGCGCTATAACACGCCATGGCCGACTACCCGCCCAAGCCACTCCCCCCCGGCCTGGACCCGCGCGCCGCCGCGGTCCTGCGCGAGATCGTCGAGCAATATGTAGGCACCGGCGAGCCAGTCGGCTCACGCACCCTGGCACGCCGCCTGCCCATCGCCCTATCGCCCGCCACCATACGCAACGTCATGGCGGACCTGACCGACGCCGGCCTCCTCTTCGCACCGCACACCAGCGCCGGCCGCCTGCCGACCGATCGCGGCCTTCGCCTGTTCGTCGACGGCCTGCTGCAGTTCGGTGACCTGCCGGACGACGAGCGCGAGGTGATCAGCCGACAGCTCGCCGCCCACGGCCGCAGCCTGCAGGACACGCTGTCGGACGCATCCGCCATGCTGTCCGGCCTCAGCCAGGCGGCCGGCATGGTGCTGGCGCCGAAATCGGACGGCGCCATCAAGCATATCGAGTTCGCCTCCCTGGGCTCCGGGCGCGCGCTGGTCATCCTGGTCGCCGCGGACGGTCAGGTGGAGAACCGCGTTATCCAGATACCGCCGGGCCTGCCACCCTCGGCGCTGACGGAAGCCGCCAACTACCTCAACGCGCGCGCCGCCGGCCGCACGCTGTCGGACCTGCGCCGCCGCGTTTCCGAGGAGATGACGCAGGATCGCGGCCAGTTGGACATCCTCGCCGCCGGCGTCGTCGAGGCGGGCCTGGCCACCTGGACGGACGTGGCCTCGCGCGGCGGCAGCCTGATCGTGCGCGGCCAGGGCAGGCTGCTGGCGGACGTGACGCAGATCGCCAATCTGGCAGCCATACAGGTGCTGTTCGACAGGCTGGAGACGCAGGAGACGATGATGCGCCTGCTGGAGCTGGCCGAGCAGTCCGACGGCGTGCGCATCTTCATCGGCGCGGAGAGCGCGCTGTTCGGCTCGAGCGGCGTGTCGATGATCGTGGCGCCGGCGCGCAATCAGGCGGACCGCATCGTGGGTGCCATCGGCGTGATCGGGCCTACGCGTATCAATTACGGGCGGATCATTCCGATCGTCGACTATACGGCCCGGGTCATCGGGCAGTTGCTGGGGTAGGCAAGCCCTTCTAAAGAAAAGCTAGCAGAACCTTTGTTCCCTGTCGGGCGAATACCTTAAAGGTTCGCCGTCGAGAGCACGCCGCGCGTGATAGGGAGCAGAGGTTCTCCGGTCTTTTTTCAAAAAAAGGACTGCTCGCTTCCGTCCTGCCAGGCTAGATGCGCGCGACAGCCGAGGCACCCCGATGGTCCGCCAGTCCTGGCACGCGATCCGCTTTTTCGCCGCCGCCCGCGTGCGTACCCGCGACGAACTGGACGCCGCGCTGAAGCATTCGCCACGCTTCATCGTCGTGGAAGGAACCGAGGCCCTGCGCGCCTATGCCGCCAGCCTGGCCTACCGTGGCGGGCAGGAAGCGGCGGCGCTGGAGGAAGCCGCGTCCACCACGGCCGCGCCGGCCTACATCTCGGTGCCCGCGGTCGGCCGTATAAGGGATGGCTACCGTCAACGTTCCGCGCCTATCCGCCAGGGCGGCGAAAGGCGCCGCAGGCAGGGGCGCCGCACGGACCGTACCTCGCTGCAGGCCGGCATGGGAACCGTGATAGCGGCCGTCACGGCGCTCCTCGCCCTGCTCGGCGCAGAGTGGCTGCTCTGGCCAAGCAGCACGCCTGAACTGGTGCGCGGCCCGCACCGCATCGTGCAGCCCGCGCGGCCTGGCGATGTCGGCCCCTTGCCGACCCATGCGCCGCCAGCGCCGCCGCTCACCTTGCACGAGCAGGTCATCCGCGTGCTGGTGCCGCTGCTCGTTCTGGCGGCGGTATGCGCCATGCTGTTCCTCATCTGGCAGACGATAGGGCCAGGGCGGCCCGTCCGCCTGAGCTGGCGGGTCGCCTACCGGGTGCCCGGCCAGCTCGTCATCGCCAGGGTGCGCACGAAAACCGCGTGATGTCAGCAGTTAGCGTTGGTGACCGCCGCACAGCCAGCACGACCTTCTTTTTTGAAAAAAGAAGCAAAAAACTTTTGCTTTCCGCGTGCTCAGCCTGCGTGTCTGTCCGGAAACGCACGAACGTGGCAAATGCGGGGAACAGAAGTTTTTCTGGTCCTTTTTTTCAAAAAAGGACTGCTTTCTTCTTGTTACAAGTCAACATCAACCCCTCCCAGTATGATGCGGAAAACCCTGCGACCCGCACCCACCCTTGTTCCGCCCACCCGGATCGCTTACCTCCGGCAGCATGAGCGATACGTTCGACCAGCCCGAGACTGCCACCGACGCCACTGGGCCAGAGGCCCTGATGAGCGAGGCCGCGCGGCGCATTGCCGAGCTGGAAGCCGAGCGCGACGAGATGCGCGACAAGTGGATGCGCGCCGAAGCCGAGACGCAGAACATTAAGGCACGCAGCCGCCGCGAGGTGGACGAGACACGCCAGTACGCCGTGCAGAAATTCGCCAAGGACGTGGTGGAAGCTGCCGAGAACCTGCGGCGCGGCATCTCCAGCCTGCCTGCAGCCTCGCCCGGGGAGCCGGAGATCGTCACCAAGCTGCGCGACGGGTTCGAGGGCGTGGAGCGCAGCTTCGTGGCACTTCTGGAGCGTAACGCCATCCTGGCCGACGATCCGGTCGGCAAACCGTTCGACGCCAATCTACACCAGGCGATGGCCGAGCAGCCGACGGGCGAGCACCCGCCAGGAACCGTCGTACAGTCCTGGAGCCGGGCCTGGACACTGAACGGTCGCCTGCTACGGCCCGCCATGGTCGTCGTGGCCAAGGCGGAGGGCGTGCCTGGACTCGACACACAGGCGTAGCCCCGACCTACACCGGCAGCTTCTGCCGTAAGACGGATGGCGCTACGAATAAACAGTCCTGTCGACAGCGGCGTTGGCCGTACGGCCGTCGCCTCGGTGCAAACACAACTCTCCTGCCCGCCAAGCCGCAGCAACGCCGTGAAACAATCGATGTCGAGTGCGGGCAAGGCCTTCTTTGTTAAAGAAGCAAAAACTTGCGCTCCGCAATCGCGGGACTGTCTTCGACACAGAGCTTTACCGGCAAAAGTTTCTGCGCCTTCTCCTCTAAAGAGGGGCTGTTTCTTCCTGCTACTGAAGGCCTCGGTTAGGCGCGTCGAAAGACAACCCGCCCACACGCAGGTCAAGCGGCCGGTCCGGCGCTTCAGCCACCTCCAGCGCCGCCTCGTGCCGCACCTTGTATGTCCGCCGCAGGTCAGCCGGCGCCGGGTCCAGGACCGGCATCGGCGCGTGCGTCACGTTGGCCTGCATCACGCCGCGGTCCGGGCGCGGGTAGATGAAGCCGTGCGTGGGATAGATGCTGCCAAAGCTCTCGCCATGGCCTAATTGCACGCGCACCGCGCTCCAGTCATTGTCCTCCGATACGTCTTTTACCTCGACGTCACGGGCAATGCCGTTGCTGTTCCAGTGGCTCTGGTCGATGACGATGGTGCGGCTGTCTTCCACGCCGGTCACCACTGCCACGTGGCCCAGCGGCATGCGCCCGTTCGGGCGGAAGCTCAGCACGCTGCCGTTCTCGGGACGGGCACCTCGCTCGTAGACGCCCGCGGCGTTCGTCCACCAATCCCGGGCATTGCCGGATATATCGATCCCGGCATCCGCCTTGGCAAAGGCCACGCACTGGATCACGCGCGCGCCATGCACTGCCTGATAAGCGACGGAGACGCTGTGACGGGCGCGATGGCCGTGAGGCCGGCTGCCGCGGGCCGCCGCCTGGCCGAGGCTGGCCATGACGGCGGTGGCAACCAGAACGCTTACAACCGCGTTCTTCTTCTCGCCAGCGAACATGCGCCCTCCATGGAAGCCATCAAACTGACACACGCGGTAACAACCCGCGCGCAACCCTGGCAACCACTTTGATCACAGCTCAGCGATTTTTTGCGCTGTTAACCAAAATACCCGTGTGGAGGACAAGCGTTTCTAGGGTACAATTCCTAAATTCGTGGGATTTTTCGATTCTGAAACAGTGTGCAATTGTCTTGTGATTTATTTACCGACACGTTGCGGAACTACCACAGGGGTCATTTGCAGGTTGTGACCATGATCTCCACCAGCAGTGCCGGGTCAGCAAGCTCCGCCTGGACGCACACCCGGGCCGGGGCCTGCCCAACGGGCAGCCAGGCGGACCAGACCTGGTTTACTGCCCCACGATCCCCGATGTCCTTCAGCCAGATCTGAGCCTGCAATATGCGGGTGTTGTCAGTGCCGTGCAGCTCCAGCACCTCGTCCAACTGGGCCAGCACATCTTTGGTCTGCGCGGTGATGTCTGCCGACGGGTCGCGCGCCACCATACCCTGTGTGTAGACGAAGCCATGGTACTCCACGGCCTTTGACAATATCGCGTTTGCTTCCGTGCGGATGATGCGGCTCATGCTTCTCTCCCTTGGGCTGGGCAAAGGCGAGTTTGGAGCCCTGCCCCAGACCCCGCCGGGGCTAGAGGCCCCAGACCCTCATTCATTCAGACGTCCAGGTTGGCTACTTTTAGCGCGTTGCCTACGATGAAGTCCCGACGCGGCTCTACCACATCCCCCATGAGCGTGGAGAACACCTGGCCCGCGTCTTCCACGTCGCCCACGCGCACCTGCAGCAGCGTGCGCACGCTCGGGTCCAGGGTGGTCTTCCAAAGCTGGTCGGCATTCATCTCTCCCAGACCCTTGAAGCGCTGCAGCGCCAACCCGCGGCGCCCTTGCAGCAGCATGCGCTCGAAAACACTGGCAGGGCCCGGCATGGCAACCTCTAGGCTGTCCAGCTTCAGCGTCGCCGACGTACTGAAGCCGTTGGCCAGGCGCTCCGCACGATCAGCCAGCCAGCGGGCCTCGGCACTGCGCAGGGCGGCCACATCGAAGCTGTAGCGCTCGGCCACGCCGCGCACCACGCGGGCGATCTGCAGGCTGCTCGCATCGGCCGCCACCTTCCAGCCGCGCTCGCGCGGCAGCGCCACGGCGTCCAGCCTTGCCGCCAGATCCTGCGCCCCGGCCTGGGCGCGTGCCGTATCCGGCGTCAGCACGCCGGCGATCGCCGCCTGCTCCAGCAGTGCCAGCGGCACTGTGTTGTCGGACAGCCGGCGCAGATGCGCATGCACGTCGCGCAGCCAGCGCGCCTCCTCCGCCAGCTCCGGGCCTTCCAGCCGTGTGCCGTCCGCCAAAGTCAGCGAAGCGGACCCGCCAAGCGCCTTGTCGAGCAGATAGTCGTCCAGCGCTCCGTCATTCTTGAGGTAGCGCTCCTCGTTGCCGCGCTTGGCACGGTACAGCGGCGGCTGGGCGATGTAGAGGTGCCCGCGCTCGATCAGCTGCGGCATCTGCCTGTAGAAGAAGGTCAGCAGCAGCGTGCGTATGTGGCTGCCGTCCACGTCGGCGTCCGTCATGATTACGATGCGGTGGTAGCGCAGCTTGCTGACGTCGAACCCGCCCTGCTCCGGCTCGCCGCGGCCGATCCCGGTGCCGAGTGCGGTGATTAGCGTGCCGATCTCCGCGCTGCCCAGCATGCGGTCGAAGCGCGCGCGCTCCACGTTGAGTATCTTGCCCTTCAGAGGCAGGATTGCCTGATGCTTGCGGTCCCGCCCGCCTTTGGCCGAGCCGCCGGCGCTGTCGCCCTCCACGAGGAATATCTCGCTCTTCGCCGGATCGCGCTCCTGGCAGTCCGCCAGCTTGCCCGGCAGCGTGGAGATGTCCAGCACGCCCTTGCGCCGCGTCAGCTCGCGCGCGCGACGGGCCGCCTCGCGCGCGCTGGCGGCGTCCATCACTTTCTGGATGATGCCGCGCGCCTCCTTCGGGTGCGTCTCGAACCAATGGCTGACGGCGTCGGCCACCGCCGCCTGCACCACCGGCTGCACCTCGCTGCTGACCAGCTTGTCCTTGGTCTGGCTGGAGAATTTTGGATCGGGCACCTTCACGGACAGCACGGACGTCATGCCCTCGCGCATGTCGTCGCCGACCAGCGCCAGCGTGTCCTTCTTGCCCATCCCGTCGGCATATTTGCCGACGATACGCGTCAGCGCCTGGCGGAAGCCGGCCAGATGCGCGCCGCCGTCACGCTGCGGGATGTTGTTGGTGAAGCACAGCATGGTTTCGTGGAAACTGTCGTTCCAGGTGAGCGCGAACTCCACGCGTATGCCGGAAGCCGCGTCGTCGGTGATCGAACTGATACAGGGTGCGAAGACGGGAATCTTGGCGCGATCCAGATATTCCGCAAACGCGCGCAGCCCGCCCTCGTAGAACAGATCGACTTCCACCGGCGGCGCATGCCGCTCGTCGCGCACCACGATGCGCAGGCCGGAATTCAAGAATGCGAGCTCGCGCAAGCGACGCTCCAGAACGGTGAAATCGTACTCCACCTTGGTGAACGTGCCGCTGCTCGGCTTGAACGTCACCTCGGTACCCTGCGGCTTGTCGGACGGCCCGATTACAACAAGCGGCGCCACCGCATCGCCGTGCTCGAAACGGATGAAATGCTCCAGCCCGCCGCGCCAGATGCGCACTTCCATCCATTCGGACAACGCGTTCACCACGGCGGCGCCCACGCCATGCAGGCCGCCGGAAACCTTGTAGGAATTCTGGTTGAACTTGCCGCCGGCATGCAACCGCGTCAGCACCACTTCCGCGGCCGACACGCCCTCTTCGGCATGCATGTCGGTGGGAATGCCGCGGCCGTCGTCGCGCACGGTGACGGAGCCGTCGCCGTTGAGCACCAGGGAGACGTGATGGGCGTAGCCGGCCTGCGCCTCGTCCACCGCGTTGTCGATGATCTCGAAGGCCATATGATGCAGGCCGCTGCCGTCATCGGTGTCGCCGATATACATGCCGGGGCGTTTTCGCACCGCGTCCAGGCCGCGCAGCACGGAGATGGAGGCCGCATCGTAGTCCTGCACAAGGGGATCGGCGTCGGGCGCAGGCGCAGCGGTGTCGGGCATGCCGAGGTGAAACTCCGTGAAGACAGACGAATCAGGAATATAGGGCTTTCGCGACCCCGAAGCCAGGGTCGGCGAAGGCGCAGACGGCCGTCTTTCCTGAAAAGCTGGCACGGCCCGGCCGCGGACACGGCGCAGGAGACGAAGTTTCTGCTGCCTGTCTGCAAGTACGAAGGCTTTGCTTGCCTTACCTACGCCAGCCCGCCCCCACCCGTCCGGACGAACTCCGCCATCCCCCGCAAAGGCGCGAACACCTCCGCATCCGTCCCGGTCAGAAACACCTGCGCCTGCAACCCCGCGAGCTCGGCCCAAAGGGCCGATCGCCGCGCCTCGTCCAGATGCACCGCCGGCTCGTCCAGCAGAAGCAGCGGCGCCAGACCGCGCGCCTCGGCGATGAGCGCTGCGTGCGCCAGCACCACCCCGATCAGCATGGCGCGGCACTGCCCCGTGCTGGCCTGCTGCGCGGACAGGCCGGTCGCGGCCTTGATCCGTCCTGCGCCAGAGGCCTCGTGCCGTCGCGCCCTCGGCGAGTTCGCGACCGCGCGTGCCCATGGCCTGGAATCCGGCGAGCACAATCGTATTGCGGTCG
>CAHJWU010000016.1 GCA_903643085.1 Rhodospirillales bacterium | reverse complement strand
GCTCAACGCCCACCCCGAAAACCGCACCACCGCCATCCGCCCCGCAGGCAACACCGCCAGACGCACCCGCCCATCATTCGGCACAGGCAGGCTCTCCGGCGTCGCCCCCGCCGGCATGATGAACCGCACCACCCACCCCCGGCACCTTCCGTCTGCGTCACCGGCGCCGTCATCGGTATCGTCTCGCCCGCTTGCGCCTGCGCAACCGGTGCCGTCATCAAAATCTCATGCCGCCGCGCGTCCCCCCCAAGATATATCCCGCAAGCAGCTCGAACCCCCTGTTCGCCGCCCGCCACTGCCCCCCCGAAACCGTAACCTCGGCCACCGTCAGCGCCGGATAATCCCGAACCGAAAACGCCCCATCCTGCAAAACGCTCGTATATTTCGGTCCTCAACAGCCACGCCACCGCATCCCGCCAGAGTGAGTCCCGACGCCAGAAGATAAGCGGGGTATCGCGTCCCACCGACCTTGGCACGAAGCAGCACCAGTCAATCGCCCAATCCCTCACGAATAAGCAGGCCCCACGCCTCTACGAATGCCGCTCCGGCCGCGCCGCACAGCAGAGCCCTCCGACGTTCCGCCCCCGCATCTCCCCCGCACGCCTTGCCCAGCCCACAGCCAACCCCTAAATGCGCCCGCACAACGTTGCTACCTGCCGGCTAGCAACGACGGGCAGGGCAGGGAAACCCGATGAGCGCTCCAATCCTCCTCCGTTTCATCGCAACATTCGCAACCGTCTACACCCTGCTGCTGACAGTCTACTTCGCCACCGGCCTACTCTTCTTCACCAACCAACCCGGCCGCGCCGACAAAATCCAGCCCACCCGCATCCTCCCGGACGCAAAAGTAAAACGCGACATCCAGCAAAGCGTCCGCTCGCTGGCCAGCATCGCCGCAATGTTCGCGCTAGGCCACATCCTCTACACCAGCTTCCACGTCGGCTGGACCGCCTGGCCGGCAAATATCTGGTCCGTCCCGCTATCCTTCGTCCTGTCGATGATCGCCTACGACACCTGGTTCTACTGGATGCACCGCCTGCTGCACACGAAACCGTTCTACCGGCCCATCCACCGCTGGCACCATCTAAGCCTGCCCTCCGTCGCCTGGTCGAACAACAGCGACACCCTGCTGGACAACATGTTCCTGCAATCCTACTGGCTCGCCGCCCACCTGATCCTGCCGGTCGCCCCCGCCGTGCTGCTCGCCCACAAGCTCTATGACCACGTCAGCGGCATCATCGGCCATTCCGGCGTCGAACATGGCGGCGCCATCACCTATCCCCCGTCGCCGTTCAACAGCGTCACCCACCATGACCAGCACCACCGCTACTTCAACTGCAACTACTCGCCCCATTTCACGGTGTGGGACCGCCTGATGGGAACGCTGCACAAGACCCACGATGCCGAACTGAAAGACAATTTGCGCCGCCGCCAACGCGCAAATGCCGCTCTACCCGACATCTAGCATGCGTCCGGCACCCCAGCCGGCATCCGCCCGGCAAACATGCGCGCACCGCAACATCAACCCAGCACAACGCGGCATCTCACCCGCGGACGGAATCACTCCCCAACCGGCACCATCACCTCGTTCCGCCGCAGGAACCACAACGTCCAGGGCGGATCATACTGCGCCAGCGTAGCCGCCCCCCGCGCCACCAGCCCCCGCCGCGCCATCCACTCCCGTAGCGCCCCCGTCCGCGCCGCCACAGCCCCGCTCAACGCCCACCCCGAGAACCGCACCACCGCCACCCGCCCCGCCGGCACCACCGCCAGACGCACCCGCCCATCGTTGGGCACAGGCAGGCTCTCCGGCGTCGCCCCTGCCGGCATGATGAACCGCACAACCCACCCCGCATCTCCCTGCGTCTGGGTCACCGGCGCCGTCATCGGTATCGTCTCCCCCGCTTGCGCCTGCGTCACCGGCGCCGTCATCGCAATCCCCTGCCGCCGCGCGTTCCCCCCGAAGATGTAACCCGCCAGCAGCCGAAACCCCGCGTTCGCCGCCCGCCACTGCCCGCCCGGAACCGTAACCTCGGCCACAGTCAGCGCCGGATACTCCCGCACCGAGAACGCCCCGTCCTGCAAAACGCTCGTGTATTTCGGTTCTTCAACAGCCACGCCACCGCATCCCGCCAGAGTGAATCCCAACGCCAGCACAGCAAAATGTCGCATCACACCGACCTTGGCGCAAAGCCACACCGGTCAATCGCCCCACCCTTCACGAAGCGGCGGACCCACCCAGTCCCGGACGAACGCCGCGCACCCACGCCAACCGCCCAGACCCGCAGCCTTCGCCAGAGCGTCGCGCAACGCAACAGCAACACACCACGCCAGACGATCGCCCCAGCCAGCGCAGCGCGGGCCAACCGCCTCTACGCCCCCGGCCCCGGTCCAAACTCCCGCCCACAACCGCCACGCAGCCACACCCCGCAAGACCCGCGCGCCACGAGCCTAAGCGCCCGCCAAACCACCGCGCGCCCGAAACCGCTTGC
Source organism: Rhodospirillales bacterium (assembly GCA_903643085.1). Taxonomy (GTDB): domain Bacteria; phylum Pseudomonadota; class Alphaproteobacteria; order Acetobacterales; family Acetobacteraceae; genus BOG-908. The sequence goes on along the minus strand of CAHJWU010000016.1, from coordinate 19,337 downwards.
CCAGCTCCCACCCAAGTTCCTACTATGTTCCGCAACAACCATCCCAGGCGCCACCACCAAGTGCATCCCGCCAGCCATCTCCCGCCCGAGACCGCCAACGAGCGCACAGAGCGCCACCTGCGCCAGCTCCGCCGCATGGCGGACCTTGCCGAAATCCTCGCCGAGGCCGCCGCCGCCCGCGCCCAGATGACGCTCGCCGAACTACCCCCCGGCCCGGAGCAGGCAGGCCAACCACCCTCCCGCCTCCAGCGCCCCCCAAACCCCACCAAACTCTTCACCCAGCTCGCCAACGTCCTGCGCCAGTCCATCAACCTGGAATGCCGCATCATCGCCGGCCGTGCCGCCGCGCTGCCCAGACACACCCAGGCAGACCCCCGCCGCGCCAAAATACGCCGCGCCATACGCCAGGCCACCACCGGCCGGCCGGACCGCGCCGTCCGCCGCCAGGAGGCGGACGCCTTGCTGGAGACCGAACTGGCCCTGGACCCGGACGGCACCAACTCCCTCCCGGACCTGTTGGAAACCATCTGCGAAGACGTCGGCTTCGAACTGGACTACGAACAACTGGCCGCCGACCTCGCCGCCGCAACGATACCGCATCCCGCCGAGCTCAATTGGTGCGAAGATCGCAACCTCCTTCTATAAACATCCGCCAGCAGGTTCCGTCAGCTTGATGCGCAAGGAGTGACACAGCAAAAGCAAGGCCTTCTTTTTTGAAAAAAAGAAGCAAAAAACTTTTACTCCTGCAGTCTTAGCAGGCGCGCTTCTCCAAAAAAACCCGGGCGCCGCAAATGCGGAGGAGCAAAAGTTTTTTGCTTCTTTTTTTCAAAAAAGAAGGCCTTGCCTTCCCTACGCCCGCCCTACCGCGGCGCCCACCGCGCGGGAGACAGTCGTGTCGTCATTTCGTCGAGCTGGCGCGCCCGTTCCACCATGCCTTCCAGCGCCCGGCTCCCGGCCAGCCCGTCCGCCGGATCGCCGGACGCGTCATCGAGCAGGCCCAGCAGCATCTCGTGGAACTCCTGCTCCGCCGCCAGGGGCATCTCGGCCTTGCCGATGATGTAATCCGGCAGGGAGGCGGGCGGCCCCGTCGTGATGTCGCGCTGGTTGCCGAAGTAATGCAGCAGCGCCCCCTCCTGCGAGAACACCGGAGAGATGAACAGCAGGTTCCAGAACATCTCCCCGTCTTGCCGGTAGTTGACGATCCATTCGACGCAGCCGCGCCCTTCGGCCAGGCAGGTCCGGATGCGCGTCTGCGTCTGCGGGTCGGTCCTGGCCCCTTGCAGGAACCGGCAGTTACGCCCCACCGTCGCCTCGCGCGTGTACCCCGTCATCCGCTCGAACGCCGCGTTCACCGCCACCATCGGGTGATCCGGCAGGTTGGGATCGGTCAGCACCATGGGCTCGGTGCTGTGCATCATCGCCGAAAGCAGCGCGCGCGTGATCGGGTTCTGGTCGGCCATATGTTCCACACCAAAGGGTAGAGGTCCCCAGTCTGACGGAAATCCCCCAGCCGGCCTAGCGCCGCGCGCCATGATGCGCCCGTGTCGAAACCCACCCGGCGTCGCGATCAAAGGTTTTGCGTCTCGCCAGAAAACAAGGCCTTTCTGCCCACCGATGCGAGGAACCACCAGAACCCCGGGCGCCGACCCCACGAGACTCCCCGTAGGCCTGGACCTGCGCGCCCTGAGCATCGCCGAAGGCGTGCGCGCCGGCCTGGCCGCCGCCCTTCCGGTCGCCGCCGCCGCCTGGCTTCAGTATCCCTCCCTGTCCCTGGCCGCCCTGGGCGCCCTGCTGACCTGCATCTGCGACCCGGGCGGCCCCCTGCGCCGCCGCCTTCCCCTCCTGATCACCTTCGTCATCGTCGGCGCCCTCCTGCTCTCCGGCTTCGGCCTGATACGCGCCGCCGGCATCCCCGCCACCCTGGCCCTGGCCTTGCCGGTCCTGTTCGCCACCGCCTGCGCCCGCATCTGGGGCGCCCCCGCCGCGGCCATCGGCAATCTCCTGGCCGTCATCCTCATCCTCGGCACGGACGAGCCGCTCCACGCCGCCCAGGCCCTCAGGATGGCCGCCACCTTCGCCGCCGGCGGCGCCTGGGCCCTGCTTCTCACTCTGGCCCTCTGGCGCATCTACCCCTACGGCCCCGCCCGCCGCGCCGTGGCGGACGTCTGGGACGCGCTGGCCCACAAGACCGGAGACCTCCAGCGCCTCCTGCGGGCCGAAGCCGCCGGCCACCCCCAGACGGAGGGTGACTGGGAAGCCCACGCCCGCGCCACCCGCGGCGCCGTAAGCAACGCCATCGAGCGCGCCCGCGCCATCCTCATGGAAACCCTGGACACGCGCGGCCCGGCCAGCGCGTCCGCCACCCTGAACCTCATGCGCCTGGAAGCCGCCGACCAGGTCTTCGTCGCCCTCATCGCCCTGTCTGACCAGTTGGAACACGCCCCCGCGCAGACCCACCAGGCCGCCCGCCCCCTGCTGCGCCGCCTGCGCGCCCTGTTGCGCGTCCTGGCCATCGCCACCGAGCGCGAACACGCCGAGCGCGCCTCCCGCCTGGACCGCACGATCGCCGCCATCCAGGCCGAACCCTCTTTCGCCCTGCAAGCCCTGGCCGCCAGGCTGGCCGAGCGCCTGCGCACCGCCACGCGCCTGATCGCCCCCGCCCACCTGCTGCCCGGCACCACCGCACAACTCGAAGCCGGCATCCCCCTGCGCCGCCGCCTCCTGGCCCCCGCGCAGGCCAACCTCACCTGGCGCAGCGCCACCCTGCGTCATGCCGTGCGTGTCTGCCTCGTCACCACCGCGGCGCTGGCGGCCACGCTGGCCCGCCATGGCGCCTACACACACTGGCTCACCATCACCCTGGTGCTGGTCATGCAGCCGTTCTTCGCCACCACCTGGCAGCGCACGCTGGAGCGCGTGGCCGGCACCCTGCTGGGCGGCGCAGTGGCCGCCGCCCTGTCCGTCGTCACCCACTCCCGCCTGAGCCTCGCCTGCCTGCTGCCCGTTCTCGGCGCCCTGGCGCTGGCCGTCCGCCAGGTCAGCTACGGCGTCTACATCGCCGTCTATACGCCCGTGGTAATCTTGCTGGTGGAACAGGTCCGCCCGCACGAGAGCCAGATACACATCGCGCTCGCCCGCGCCGGTTACACCATCGCGGGCGGCCTGATCGCCATACTTGCCAATTTGGTCCTGTGGCCCGCCTGGCAGCCCGTCCAGGTGGCCCAGGACCTGCACGCCGCCATAACGGCCCACGCCGCCTACGCCCGCGCCGTATTGCTGCCCACCGGCGAGGACCTCGCATCCCGTCGCCGCCAGGCCGGCCTGACCAGCAACAACCTGGAAGCCTCCCTGCAGCGCGCCATGCATGAACCCAGGCGCGGCCAGCGCGACCGCCTGCAAGCCACGCTCATGGCGGACGGCGCCCTGCGCCGCATCGCCGGCCGGCTGAGCGCCATCTCGATCGGCCCGAAGCTGGAGGCCGGCGAACCCGTCAGGGCCTGGATACCCGCCGCTTTGCTCGCGGCCGCCGAGGCGTCCCCCCTGCCGGCCCGGCCGCCTGCGTCCGAGGGCTCGCAACAGCTCGACACCCTGGCACAGCAGGTCGCGTTGCTGGGCACCGCACGCGAGGAAAAGCGCGAGCAAGGCCTCGCGTTCTGACCAGCAGCAGAAAACGTCCGCACCCCAGGCCGGTCATGTTCCGGTGTCGAACGGATTGCCTCGCGTATGGCGGCCTGATCTGCCGCCCTACTGTTCGATCTTGAACAACGTGTCCATCGACGCGAGCTCCAACAGCCGTGCGATCTGGCTGGAGGGTCTCTGCAGGGTCAGGTTGCAGCCGCGGCTCCTGGTCTCGTCGTCCGCCACCAAAAGCATTCCCAGCGCTGCGGAGTCCAGGAAATCGACTCCGCTGAGATCGAGTATGTGGTTAGGGCCGGACGCGGTCTTCAGCGTGTCCAGCAGCGCCCTGAACGAATGATGGTCCTTGAAGGTGAAGGCGCCCTGCAGCGCCATGATGGCGCCGCCTGCGGTGATCTCCTGCGTGAAAGTCACGTCGCCGGTACTCCTGCCATCTGGGGTGGTTATCAGAAAAGCTCGATGTCGCCTGACTCGCCGGCATCCTCGCCAAGTGTGCTGCCGGCGTGTTCCTCCTGCCCGTCATCCTGCCCGAGCAGGCGCGTCAGCAGGCGTTTCTTGACCGTGCCGAGCACCTGGCGATCCAGCAGCCGTTCCAGCCAGCCCTGGTCGATCGCTCCGGCCTCGAAAAGTCCCGGATATTGCGCCCAGGTCGCTTGCTGCAGTGACAGGTTCGCCTCTGACAGCGCGCCCATGGTGTCCGTCACCTGCGCGAGGTGCTGTTTTGTGCGGTCCTGGAACTGCATGCCGGTGATCAGTTGGTCGATCGTCTTCGACATCTCGACGGAGCTCTCCGCGGTGTTTCCGAGCAGCTTGCCGAAAGCGTCGTTCTGCTCTATCAACGCTGTGACGAGGGCATCAAGCCGGTCCTTGGCCATGATGTGCTCGGACATGTCGAGCGTCGCGATCTCCTGTAGAACAGCGTGACCGTTGCGCACTCCCTGGGTGACCGAAGCGATGCGCGTGCGGACCTGCCTGGAAATCTCTTCGGTGGCGCAGGAGAGTTCCTTGATCTCGCCCGCGATCACCTGGAACGCGGCGCCTGCGCTGCCCGATCGCGCCGCCTCGATAGCCGCATTCAGTGCGAGATATCGCGTCTGTGTGTTGATCTTCTCGATTTCACCCACGCAGAGCTCGGCGGCATCTACGTCGCGCTTGACGTTCTCGAGCGCATAGACCATGCGCATCGCGTGTTTGGAAACGGACAGGATCGTCTCGATGATCTTGCGCAGTATGTCCTCGACGGACCGCATCGCCAGGTCCACCCGCTGCGCTTCGCCAGCGACTTCGATCGTGTTGGCGATGGAGATGACCGCTTCCACCCGGCCCATCTGTGCCTGTGCCAGCACTGCCAGCGCCTGGAACCGCTCGCTGAGATCCATCGTGCTGCTCTCCACCAGGTCGGAGGAGATCGTGAGTTCGCGGGTGAGCGCGGCAAACGTCCGGCGCTCCAGTTCGGAAAGGTTGAGCCAGTTACGCACGAGATCCAGGGCCGGGCCGTGATGCGCGGGTTCGGAGGCGGGTGCCCCGGCCGGGAGCGACGTGGCGGGAGAGGGCTCGTCACTGAGGATGTTCAGTCTCGTCTGCCCGAGCATGGTGTTTGCGGCCGATCCTGTCATGAGCCTGCCCGGCGATCGTTGCCGCCTGCCGGTTCCGGTGTCGTCGTTATTGCGGCAGTATGGGCGAAAGCCCCCAAGAAGCCGTTAAGCCGACGCGCTGCACGAAACAGACCTCGCAGGCATCTTCTGCCATCGGCTCGGCCGCTGACCGTTCCAGCAGGCGATCGGGTTCAGGCAGAAGGACAAGGGCAGGAAGCAAGCAGTCCTTTTTTGAAAAAAGGACCAAAAAACTTTTGTTTCTCCGGATCTGCCGCGGGCGGACGCGTCTGGAGAGGTATGCCAGTGGCAGTGTGGAGCACCGAGAATTCTCGCGTTTCTATAACCCGGAAGCCTTCATTAGTTCGCTGGTCCGATCGCCGCGCATATCGCCATGACGTCGTCTGAATGATCGAGGCACACGTGATTGTCTCGCAGGGACTCCAGCGCGCGCACGCCGGATTGTGCCGCCTCGGTCAGGCGCGCCTCCCCGGCAAGCCTGGCTGCTCCGGCCAAGGCGCCGGCGATCTTCTCCCGGGAGATGTCTGGCGCACTGGCGCCGCACTCGTAGAGCCCGTCGCTGAACAGGCACAGTATGCCGGGGCCGGGCAGGCAGGCGCGATAGCTTTGGAACGCGGCATCCACCTTGACGCCGAGCGGCAGCCCGCGCCCGAACAGGTCTATCGTGTCGCCCGATGCGGAGACGAAGATCGGCGGTGGACCGGCGGCGCTGGACCAGGCCACGCGGTAGCTGGCCGGGTCAATCTGGGCGTAGATCATGGTGGCGTAGTGGCCGCGCGGCAGCAATGCGTGCAGGCGACGGTTCAGCAGCGTCGTCATCCGCCGCGGCGCGCCACGCGGCAGCGTCTGTTCGGACAATATGGCGTGCAGCCGGAAGGTGTTGAGCGCGGCACTCAGCCCGTGGCCGGCGAAATCGACCACCGCCAGAGCGAGGCGTCCGCGACCGGTGGGCCAGGCGGCCCAGAAATCGCCTCCCATCGCCTCGCCGGACCGGCACAGCCCCGCCAGGCCTACGCCGCATTCGGTCTGCAACTTCCCGATCTGCTCGCCCGTGGGAAGCAGGCCGAGCTGCATGCGCCGCGCGGTCTCCAGGTGATCGGCGGACTGGTTGCGATCGCGGTCAAGATGCCCAAGCAGGTCGTTACGCTGCAAAGCGGTGCCCACGCGCACCACGACGTCGTGCAGTTCCAGCGGCTTTTGCACCACTTCGGAGGCCATCGTGCGGCCCGGCGCCAGCGCGTCGGAGCCGTCGCCGATCAGGCGGACAAGGGGCGGCGGCGGGCGGGTGTGGTCGGCGGTGATGTGGCGGAACACCCGCGACTCGGCCGATTGGGGCAGGCTTTCGTCGACGATCAGCAGGCTTACGTTCTGCCGCCCGAGTATGAAGATCGCCTCCTCGCAGGTGCGCGCCATCAGGATCGTTCCCAGTCCGGCGCTGCGCAGCCAGTCCGCGATGCACCGCGCCTCCCGCATGTCCGGATCGAGCACGATGATCGGCAGGGGGTCCGGCTCGGCGGCAGGCAGTTGCGTGGCGGGCGCCCGGTCAAGCAGAAAAGCGGCGCAGCGGCCGCCATCGAGCACCTCCAGGCGTCCCGCCCGGCGCGCGATCTTCAATCCCCTGCCTGCAGCGCGCAATCCGCCCGCCATCGCAGGTTCCGGGGCGTCACAATATCCCGCGCCCTGGTCGGCAATGACTATCGCGGCCATCTGGGCGCCCCAGCCGACGGCCACCGTCAGCACGCGCGCAGACCGCGTCGCGTCCTGCAAGGCGGCTGCGATCTCGCGCTGGCGCGCCGAGAGATCCCGCCAGTCCGCAGATGGCCCCGAGCCGATCTCCAGGTTCCCGTGAATGGCGGCATTCAGCAGGAGTTCGTGGACGGCCAGGCCAGCATGCAATTCCAGGTCGCATCCGGCGGCCTGCAACCACGCGACGATCGCCTGGCCGAGATCGCCTTCCAGCAACGTGGCGGTGGACAGGCTGATTGCCGCAGCCGCCGCGCACTCCCGGCCGGCAAGCAGACGCTCCGGCCGGTGTGCCGGCGGTGGCGCATGATCCGCCTCGACCAGCCAGGCTCCCGGGTGCCACGCCGAACACAGGCTTTCGCCAGCAGATTGGCGGTCGCGGAGGTTGGCGGTGAAACGGGTGAACTCCATGGCTGCTGCGTCATAGCAGTCCTCGTCTAACGTCCGGTTAAGCAGGCCATCCCATAGTGTCCGGCATGCAAGCCAGCCTGGAGCTACGCCCCTGCGCCGAGGATCCTGATCAGGGGCGCTCTGACGTCCTGCGGGACCTTCTGGAGCGTATGCAGGTTGCCAGAAGCGGAAGCTGTGCGTTTGACGCGGCGATCGTGGACGCTTTCGGCGGACTGCCACGCATCGGCCCGCATGCGGCCGAAGCAAGGCCGCTACTGCCGGGACCGCATTGCTCGACCGTTCTGATGGACGTGATGGGATTGCTGCCGTCCGACTATAATTTCTCGCTCGGCCGGCGTGATGGCGTGTGCTGGGCCTGGATCCAGCCGAATGACGACTGGCGGCCGGCAGAGGGTGACGCGCGGCACGATCACCCCGGCGGCAGCGGCCTTGCCGTCGCCGACACGCCTGTTCTCGCCGTGGCCTGTGCGGCGATACGCCTGCACATACGCCTGATCGAACACCGCCAGCGCGCCGCTTTGCACCGGCTCATGTATGTCAGCCGCAGCGCGCTGCCTAATCTCGAAACCGACCTCACAAGCATTCTCTCCAGGTCGCGGTTCAACAACGCCCGCGACGGCATCACCGGCGTGCTGCTGCTGTTTGACGACGGTGTGTTCTGGCAGATTCTGGAGGGCACGTTCACGCAGGTGGAAAGCAAACTCGCACGGATACAAAACGATCCGCGGCACGCCGATTTGCAGCTGTTGCAGTCCGTCCCGACCAACAGTCGTCGCTATCCCGGATGGCCAATGGGTTTCGCCAGGAACTGCCCCAGCTGCTCCAGGCTCGGGCTCGTCTCCGCCGAGTCTATGCTGGAATGGGTTCTCGGCCTGGAGTACCGACAGGACCATTGGGTGTACGATACGTAGTAATGCGTTCAGGCTTGCCCATGTTCCTGACGGTGGTGCATCTTCGTCCATCCGGCGCCGTCAGGCTGTTGATGCAAGTGAGACAGTAGGAGTTTGGTTTTTGCAGAAAAGGACTGCTTACTTTTTTCGACTAGCCGGGGACCGGTCAGTCGGCACCCTGGGCCGCGTGCAGCAGGTCCGAGGCCAGCCTGCAGAGCGGCCGCTCGGCGCCAACTGCGCCCAGCAGCCTGGCTGCTTTCGGCATGCCGTAAATCAGGCAGCTTGCCTCGTCTTGGCCGAACGTCGATGCTCCCGCCTGGCGCATCTCAAGCAGGCCGGAAGCGCCGTCCTGGCCCATGCCCGTCAGGATGATACCAATGGCACTCGGCCCCGCCACGGCCGCCATCGAGCGGAACAGCACGTCAACCGATGGCCGATGGCCGGAGACCGGCGGCCCGTCATGCAGGTGGCAGTGGAAATGCGCGCCCGATCGCCCGAGTTCGAGATGCTGCGAGCCGTTGGCGATGTAGACGTGGCCAGGCTGCACGCGGCGGCCGTCGGTCGCCTCAACGACGCTGACCCTGCAGCACGAATCCAGCCGGCGCGCGAAGGAGGCGGTGAATCCAGGAGGCATGTGCTGGGTGACCAGGATGGCAGGCGCGTTGGCGGGCAGGACGGTCAGCAGCGCCTGCAGCGCCTCGACACCGCCGGTGGAGGCGCCGATGGCCACGATCCGGCCCGAAGCCGAAAGCGCTGGGTCGAACACCAGGCGCGCCGGCGGCCTCTCGCCATTGGCGCGTGCGCGGGGACGGCTCGCGGCCGCCGCGCGCACCTTGGCTACAAGCTCGTCGCGCAGCCCGGTCACGCCTTGGCGTATGTCAATCAGCGGCTTGGCCACGCAATCGACCGCGCCAAGCTCAAGCGCCTGCAAGGCTGCATCCGCTCCCTTCTGCGTCAGGGTCGACACCACCACCACCGGCATGGGGCGTAGCGCCATCAGCTTGGCAAGGAAGCTCAGCCCGTCCATGCGCGGCATCTCGATGTCCAGCGTCACCACGTCCGGGTTGAGCGCCCTTATGCGTTCGCGGGCGACATACGGGTCGGGTGCGGTGTCGACCACCACTATGCCGGGATCGCTCTGCAGCAGCTCGGTGAGGAGCTGCCGGATGAGCGCGGAATCATCCACCACGAGGACGCGTATCGGCATTCCGGTGCTCACCTAATCGAAGAGTTCGATGGAGCCGGCTGCTGGCTTGCTTTTTATCGTGGCGTGGTAGCCTGCCTCGGCGACTGCAATGTCAGGAGCTTCCAGCGGCAGCTCGCGCATCATGACGCGGCCGGTCAGGGGGAAGTAATGTACCCGGCGTGCGTGCCTGCCGCGCAGATGCCGTGCGGCGACCGCCAGGCCTTCTGCCTGCAGATAGGCCTCGACGAACTCCGCATTGCGCGCGCCCACTTCCGTGCCGGCCCCGCTCAACGTGGCCCCGCCGAACACCTTAACCTCCAGGCGGTTCCGGCGGCCGCCGCGGCACAGCAGGTCGTTGATGAGGTGCTCCATGGCAAAGTTGCCGTAGCGCAGGCTTGCCGAGGCGTGACCCCAGACGCCGGTGGCGCTCTCCGGCAACATGAAGTGGTTCATGCCGCCGACGCCTGCCAGCGGGTCGCGTATGCAGGCGGCCACGCAGGAGCCGAGAACGGTCAGGATCATCTCCTGTGGGTCGCGGGTGACGTAATGGTCGCCCGGCCCTATTTTGACCCGGCTCGTGGCTTTCGCCGCGCGCTGCATCACCGTATCTTCCGATAGATCGTGCGCCCGAGATGCTGGAAGCGTTCGGATACGCGGAACAGGCTTTCGGAATGCCCGATGAACAGCCAGCCACCGAGCGGCAGCACCTCGGCAAACCGGTCAAACAGGCGACACTGGGTGTCTTTATCGAAATAGATGACCACGTTGCGGCAGAAGATCACGTCGAACATGCCGCGGAACGGCCAGGGCCCGAGCAGGTTGAGCGGCCGGAAGCGTATCAGATCCTTGAGCGCGGGCGACATCTCCACGGTGTCTGCATCTGCCTTGATGACGCGTCCGCGCGCGATGTCACGCGGGATGGCTGCCGCTTTCGAAACGTCGTAGAGGCCGGCGCGGCTCCTGGCGATCATGTCGGTGTCGATGTCGGTGGCCAGGATGCGGGCATCCCATCCGCGCAGGTCGGGTATGGCTTTGTGCAGGACCATGGCAATGGTGTAGGGCTCCTCTCCCGAGGAGCAGGCGGCCGACCAGATGCGCAGCCGCCGGCTGGGAGCCTCCGCCAGCGCTGGCAATATGGTTTTTGCCAACGTCTCGAAATGATGCGGCTCGCGGAAAAAGCCGGTCAGGTTGGTGGTGAGGGCATTGACGAGCTCCACCTGCTCGTCTCCGCCATCCGGACCGTCGAGAAACGCTACGTATTCGGCGAAACTGGCGCAACCGCGAGCACGCAGACGCTTGCCGAGGCGGCCGTAGACGAGATCGCGTTTGCTGTCGCCCAGCACGATTCCGGCCGCTCCGCGCACCCGGCTGCGTATCGCGTCGAAGTCTCGCGCAGTCAGGGCAAACTCCCTGGCTGCGGGTTGGGGCACGTTCACCGGCGTTGTTCCAACCACACCCGCCCGGACCTCCTAGAATTCCTGCCAGTCTTCCTCGTCGCGTGTGCCGCGCGCGGCGGCGGGGGCAGGGCGGCGGGGGACACGTGCCGCGGCAGGGCGCGGGCTCCGCTGCGTGTGTGCGGCCTGCTTGGCCGCGCCGGTCTGGAACACGCCGACGATGCGCGAGAGCTCTATCGTCTGCTCCTCCATCGACTTCGCAGCCGCCGCCGCCTGCTCGACCAACGCGGCATTTTGCTGCGTCATCTTGTCCATCTGCGAGACGGCCGTGTTTACCTGGTCGATCCCGTCACTCTGTTCCTGCGACGCGGCCGAGATTTCCGCCATGATGTCGGTGACCCGCGCCACGGAGACGACGATTTCCTCCATCGTGCGGCCTGCGCTGGCGACGAGTTGCGAGCCGGTCTCGACACGCTGACTGGAATCCGAGATGAGCGCCTTGATCTCCTTGGCCGCGTTGGCGCTGCGCTGGGCCAGGTTGCGTACTTCCGCAGCGACGACCGCGAAGCCGCGTCCCTGCTCGCCCGCGCGCGCCGCTTCGACGGCCGCGTTCAGCGCCAGTATGTTGGTCTGGAAGGCGATCTCATCTATGACCCCTATGATGTCGGAGATCTTGCGGCTGGCCGCCGTGATGTCGCCCATGGTGCCCACCACTTGGTTGACCACGGCGCCGCCCTTGACGGCGACTTCGGAAGCGGAACTGGCCAGCTTGTTGGCCTGCTGCGCGTTGTCTGCGTTCTGCCTGACGGTGGACGTCAGTTTTTCCAGGCTGGCTGCCGTCTCCTCCAGGCTGGAGGCCTGCTCTTCGGTGCGTTGCGACAGGTCGGTGTTGCCCATTGCGATCTCGCGCGCGGCGGTCGAGATGGTGCCGGACGCCTCTATGACGCCGGAGATCACGTCGACCATCGTGTCGATCAGCCCGTTTACGCCGGTGCACAGCATGCCGATGTCGCCGGATTTGCCGTCCAGCGGTATGCGCTGGGTCAGGTCATTGTTCTTGGCGGCGGACACCGCCTGCTGCACCTGCTGCACTGCCGAGCGCAGCGTCTCCGCAGCGCGGACCTGTTCGGTGATGTCGGTTGCGAACTTCACGACCTTGAACGGCTTGCCTTCGAGGTCAAAAATCGGGTTGTAGCTCGCCTGTATCCAGACTTCGCGGCCGCCTTTGGCGAGACGCATGTAACGGCCGCTGTCATACTCACCGCGTCCGAGCTTGTCCCAGAACATGCAATACTCGGCGCTGGAACGATAGGCCGCTTCGACAAAGATGCGGTGATGCTGGCCGCGTATCTCATCGAGACGATATCCGACCACGTCCAGGAAGTTCTGGTTGGCGTCCAGTATCTTGCCATCGAGGCTGAACTCGATCACGCCCTGGGACTTGCTGATCGCAGCCAGCTGCCCTTCCGAGTTTGCCTGTGTCATCTTCTGCAACGTCACGTCAGCAGCATACTTCACCACCTTGAACGGCTTGCCCGAGAGATTGAAGATGGGATTGTAGCTGGCCTGTATCCACACTTCCTTGCCGTCCTTGCGGACGCGCTTGTACTGGCCTGAATCATATTCACCGCGGCCGAGCTTTTCCCAGAACAGCCGATACTCCGCGCTGACGCGGTGCACCGGCTCGACGAACATGCCATGGTGCTGCCCGCGCACCTCGTCGAGCGTGTAGCCGACCGCGGCAAGGAAGTTCTCGTTCGCATGTATTATCCTGCCATCGAGCTCGAACTCGATCACCGCCTGGGACTTGCGGATCGCTGCGAGCTGGCCTTCGTAATTTGCTGTTGCCAGCTTCTGCGCCGTGATGTCGGTGGCGTATTTCACCACCTTGAACGGGCGGCCGTTGCCGTCCAGGATCGGGTTGTAGCTTGCCTGCAGCCAGACTTCGCGGCCGCCTTTGGCAGTCCGGCGGAAATGTCCGCTGACGTATTCGCCACGTCGCAGCGCGTCCCAGAACTGCAGGTACTCGGAACTGGTGCGTACCGCGGGGTCGACAAACATCGTGTGCTTCTGGCCGCGCACCTCATCGAGCGTGTAGCCGACAACCTCCAGGAAGTTCTCGTTCGCCGTCAATATCCTGCCGTCCAGCGCGAACTCGATGACCGCCTGCGACCGGTTGATGGCAGCCATCTGGCCCTGCTGGTCGAGTAATGCGGCCCGGCGTTCCATGCCGCCGCGGCGCTCGGACAGCTTGAGGCTTTTCAGGGGGGATTCGATGAAGCCGACGAACATGTATGCCTCCGGAGAGATGAGTGTGCGTGTTTGCGTGATTGGGTTCAGTGCAGATGCGGCTCAGTGCCGCCGGCCTGGGTGGCGCCGATCAGGCCTTCGAGCGATACGAGCGTCACCATCCGGTCGCCGAGCGGCACCAGGCCTTCCAGGAAGCTCTCCTCGATCGGCTGGCCCATCTGCGGCACGGCGCGTATGGCCCCCGGCTCGACGGAGACGATGTCGGACACCGCGTCCACCAACAGGCCGGTGGTACGGGCTGCCGTGGTGACGATGATCACGACGTGCATGCGCGACGGCTCTGTCGCCCCCATGCCGAAGCGCGCGCGCAGATCCAGTATGGGCACGATGATTCCGCGGAGATTGATCACGCCGCGCACGTAATGCGGCGCCTGCGGCAGGGCCGTCGTCTCGGTCCAGCCCTTGATCTCGCGCACCATCATGATGTCCACCCCGTATTCCTGGGCGTCCAGGGTGAAGGTGATGAATTGCTGGGCGATGTCGGCCAGCGTCGCGGAGACGGGCGTTGCGGCAGGGCCGTTCTGTTGCATTGGCGCGGCGCCGTCTGGATTGGGGTTCATGTTCTGAGGTCCTTTGGCGGCTCAATGCAGGGATGGGATTGCTGCGGGCCGCGGCGGCTGGTGGGGGCGGTCCAGCTTGCGGTCATCCAGCCGGCTCACGTCCAGAATCAGCGCCACGCGGCCGTCTCCCAGGATGGTGGCACCGCCCACGCCCGGCACCGGCCCGTAATTGGCTTCCAGACTCTTCACCACGACCTGCAGCTGGCCAAGCAGTTCGTCCACCACGAGCCCGACCCTGGCCGTGCCTTCACTCTCCACGATCACCACGATGCCCTGGCAGGGATCGTCGACAGCGCCCGGCACCTGGAACCTGCGATGCAGGTAGGTGAGCGGCACGTATTCGCCGCGTATGGCGAGAACGTCGCCGCGCCCGATGACGGCGTGTATGCTGTCCGGCTTTGGCCGCAGGCTCTCCATGATGTTGGTCAGAGGAATGATGTACGTCTCTGGCCCCACCGCCACCGCCATGCCGTCCAGGATCGCCAACGTCAGAGGTAGCGACAGCAGAAAACGTGATCCACGGCCTGCGCGCGACTCCACCGCGATGCGGCCGCCCAGCGCCTGTATGTTGCGCTTGACCACGTCCATCCCGACGCCGCGGCCGGAGACGTCCGTCACCGCCTCCGCAGTGGAGAAGCCGGGCAGGAATATGAGCTGATCGATTTCCTCGTCGCTGAGGTTGGCATCTGCCGCCACCAAGTTGCGGGCGCGCGCCTTGGCCAGAACCTTGGCGCGTGAGATGCCCGCACCGTCATCGGAGATTTCGATGACGATGCGCCCGCCGCGGTGCTCCGCGCCGAGATGTATGGTGCCCTGGCGCGGCTTGCCGGCCGCCTGGCGCACATCCGGCGGTTCTATCCCGTGGTCCAAGGCGTTGCGCAGGAGGTGGGTCAGCGGATCGGCGAGCTGTTCGATGACCGTTTTGTCGATCTCCGTCGCTTCTCCGGTCAGCACGAGCTTCACCTCTTTGCCGAGCTGAGCGGAGAGTTCGCGCACCAGGCGCGGCATGCGGGAGAACACCGAGCGCACCGGCTGGGCGCGTATTGCCATCACGCTTTCCTGCAGCTCGCGCAGGTGCTGGGACATCGTCTCCAGGCCGGTGATCAGGCCACTGCCCAGTTCAGGCGGCAGATAGGTCCCGAGCTGTACCAGCATGGCCTGGTTGATCACCAGCTCGCCCACAAGGTTGACCAGGCGGTCCACCTTGTCCACGTCCACCCGTATCGACAGGCTGGGCGCCTGCGGGGCAGTGGGCGGTGCTGCGGCGCGGGGTGGCTCGGCCTCGGCCGGCGCTGCATGGGCGTCCCGGCCAGCAGGGGCGGAGGCGGGTGAGGCAGGCTGTGCCGCTTCGGCGTCTGACTCGGCCTCGATCGACAACGCGCAATCGTCCGCGACGAACTCGAAGACTTCCTCGATCGCCACGCGCGACGCCGTGGTCTCGAGTTGAAGCGTCCATGCCAGGTAGGCATCGTCTGGATCAAGCGCGGCCAGTTCGGGCAGCCGCGAGATGTCCGGCGAGACTTGCAGCATCCCTAGGCGCCTGAGTTCGCGCAGGATCAGCAGCGGCTCGTTAGCACTCCGGAACAGGTTGGCATGCGGCGAGAAGCCGATACGGTAACGTCGCGGGGCGAGCGCCGGTGCTGCAGGTGCCGGGGCGGTTTGTGCCTCGTCGGCCGCAATCACCGTCGTGGCGGCGCCGGCCTCGAGGTTGCGCAGGTCCTGCAGAAGGTCGGCTTCCATTCCGGTCTCAGGCTCTTCCCCCGTGCGTGCGCCAGCGATGAGGTCACTGAGCACGTCCGTGCTGCGCAACAGCAGCGAACCGATTTGCGGCTGCAAGGCCAGGCGACCGTCCCGCAGCAGGTCGAGCACCGTCTCCAGCCGGTGGGCGAAGGCCACCATGCGGTCGAAACCGAACGCGCCGCCGCCGCCCTTGATGGAATGTATGGCGCGGAAGATCGCGTGGATCGTCTCGGCATCGGCACGTGCGTCCGCAATGGCCGGAAGCTGGTCGTAGGCTACATCGAGGAGTTCCGCACACTCCTCGAAATAGGTCGGCTTGAGGTGATCAAATCCTGCCACGGGGCGTGCTGCCTTAACCGCAGACGCGGCGGACGAGGTCCACAAGCTTCTCGGGATCGAACGGCTTGACGAGCCAGCCGGTGGCACCCGCGCTGCGTCCTTCGGCCTTCTTGGCCGGATCACTCTCGGTGGTGAGCATCAGGATCGGCACCGCGCGATGCTTTGCATCCTGCCTCACGGCGCGTATCAATCCGACGCCGTCCAACACAGGCATGTTCAGATCGGTGATGATGAGGTCCACTTTCGCGGTGCGCAGGGCGGTGAGCGCCTTCTGCCCGTCTTCCGCCTCGCTGACCTGGAACCCCGCGCGCTTGAGCGTGAAGGTGACCATGTCGCGCATCGTCTTGGAATCGTCGACGGTCATGACGTGCTGGGCCATGATACTTTCCTAGTGCTCGAAGCCAGGTGGCAGACCAAGCTCGGCGATCGCATTCGTCAGCACCGGAGAGGGTTCATGAAGCCGGAACGGCACGCCGCGCGAGTGCGCGTCCATGGCGGTTGCGAGCAGGATTTGCAGGCACGGCGTGCTGACGCGATCGACTAGGCTGCCGTCCAGGACGACGCCTTGGACAGCCGCGACATGTTGGCGAAGCGCATGGACAAGTGCCGGCGCCGCTGCGAAGTCGAGCAACGAGGGGAGAGAGAAGGGCTCGGTTTCCACCGTTCTGGATTGGGCGTCTTCCTGGCTCACGCCTGCTACATCTTTCCACAAAATGCCGCGTTCAGCAGCGATGGGGCGCAGTATGCAGCAGAACTGTTTCCGCGGGTTTAATGGCGCCGCCGGGGAGTTGGGACATCCGTCCGCGACAGCGCCACGAAAGATTTAACGAACTCCGGACGGAGCCGTGCGCTGCAATGCTATACGATATGTGGCCTTCAAAGGGCACTGCAGCGTTTCGGGACTGGTGCGGGAAGTTTTGCCGAACCTGATCCTGAATCGCGATGTTCCGCCGCCTTATGGCCGCCGAAGATCTGGGGCGGGCCGCAGGTGAGCTGGACTTTCGCGGCGCTCTGGCTAACGACACGACGGGGGACGCTTCCGGGACAGTCTGGGCCTCGCGCCGGTGCTGGCACGGAGGAAACACCGGGCGTTGCGATCTACGTCCACCCCGACGTGTCGGCTGCCCGGGATGAAAGGCCGACGCTGGTGCAAGAGCCGCTGTCTCCTGAAGAGCGCGCGACAGAGGAACATTTTCGCGCCTTCTTTTCAAAAAAGAAGACGTTTCTTCCTCTCTTCCGACCCGCACATCGATGCGCCTGACCTCGCTCGCCCACGGCGGCGGATGCGGCTGCAAGCTTTCGCCTTCCGTACTGAGACAGATTCTGGCCACCATGCCGGCGGCACAGCCTTACGCAAACATGCTCGTCGGCCTCGAGACGGGCGACGACGCCGCGGTCTGCCGCCTCAACGACACCCAAGCGATCATTGCAACCACCGACTTCTTTACCCCGATCGTTGATGATCCCGGCGATTTCGGACGAATCGCCGCGACAAATGCACTGTCCGACGTTTATGCCATGGGCGGCACGCCGATCTTTGCCTTGGCCATCGTCGGCATGCCGCTGGGCAGGATTGCGATCGAGACGGTGCAGGCGATACTCGCGGGAGGCGCTGCCGTTTGTGCTGCGGTGGGTATTCCGGTCGCCGGCGGCCACTCGATCGACAGTCCGGAGCCGATCTACGGCCTGGTGGCGCTCGGCCTCGTGCATCCCGATCGCGTGCTGCGCAATGTAGGGGCGCAGGCCGGCGACGCGCTGATCCTGACCAAGGGCCTGGGCGTGGGCGTCTACGGTGCGGCGTTGAGACGGGGCGAACTCTCCGGCGCGCATTACCGCGAGATGATCGCTTCGACGACCCGGCCCAACACGCTCGGCTCCGACCTGGCCGGCATGGCCGGCGTGCACGCGCTGACCGACGTGACCGGTTTCGGCCTGCTCGGCCATGCTCTGGAGATGACGCGCCCGGGCGGGCTTGGCTGCCAGATACGCTTTGCGGCGCTGCCATTGCTGACGGGCGTGGCTGAGATGGCGGCCTCCGGCATCAAGACCGGTGCTTCGGGGCGCAACTGGGCGAGCTTTTCGGAGGAGGTCAGGCTGGGCGCCGGTCTGCCTGGCTGGGCCGGCGACCTGCTTTGCGATCCGCAGACCAGTGGCGGCTTGCTGATCGCCGTAGCCCCGGCGGCGGTTCCCGCCGTCATGGAAAAGGCAGTGTCGCGCGGCTTCGCGGAGTCGGCTGTCATCGGCACTTTTACCGGGAGTTCCACCTGGCTGAGCGTCGCCTGAGCAGGCGAGTATGGTAGTCCCGCCTTTCAGGCGATGGCGCTTCTTGCGCAGCTGCCTGGGCTGTCTTCTTATCAGCCGGTCGTCCTCCGACTGATGTTTGTCAGGAGCGATGCGTGAATGATCTTTACACAACGGAACAAGCACGCTGCTAAGACCTCCAACATGTTGGAGGCTCGCATGCTCGATTTCTAAGGAACGCTGAACAGCAACGCCCTATGTCTCTTGCGCCAGCGAGCCCTGTTGATGCGAGTGAGGGCGTTGCCCGCCAGCCGATCAGGGCCGACAATAATCTCTCCCCCGAGTCGCCGCAGGCAGACACATGACATCGATGCCCTCGATCCAGGATCTGGTCGTTCCCGGCCAGCGCAGTGTGCTGCTCGACACAGAGACCACAGGTCTCGATCCCGCCACCGGCGACCGCATCATCGAAGTGGCAGCCATCGAGCTTATACGCGACCTGCCGACCGCGCGGCACTTCCACTGCCTCATCGACCCCGAGCGCGACGTGCCAGAAGAGGCCACCCGCGTGCATGGCTACGCCCGCAGCCATTTGGTTGGCCAGAAACGCTTTGCCGAAATAGTGGACGACATGCTCGCCTTCTTCGGTGATGCGCCGCTCATCGCCCACAATGCCACATTCGACTTCGGTTTCCTCAACGCCGAACTCGCGCGTCTCGCTCTGCCGGCGCTTCACCCCAGCCGGATGATAGACACGCTGGCGCTGGCGAAAACCCGCTTTCCCGGCATGCCCAACAGCCTGAACGCGCTTTGCAACCGTTTCAGCATAGACCTCTCCGAACGCACCACGCACAACGCCCTGCTGGATTGTCGCCTGCTGGCCGGCGTGTATGTGGAACTCACCGGCGGCCGGCAACGCGGCCTGGTGCTGGCGGCCGCCACGCAGGCGGAGCAGTTCTACACCTACACCCGCCCGGAGCACCGCACGCCGCGCACATTTGCGGTAAGCGAGGCGCAGCTGGCGGCGCATGCGGCTTTCGTGGGTCGGTTGAAGGACGCTGTCTGGCTTGCGGAGTGAAGGAAGCAAGGCCTTCTTTTTTGAAAAAAAGCAAAAAACTTTTGATCGTGACGCCTGCACCGGAGCCCGCCCAAGTCCCGCCAGTCGCGCGTTGGCAGAACTTGGGCGGACATAGATGCAGGCGGGGTAGCAAAAGTCTTTTGCTTCTTTTCTTCAGTGTCCGTTTAACAAGTGGCTGAGTCAATTCAACGGCTTG